>NZ_VMMV01000037.1:0-19342 GCF_013277375.1 Streptococcus sp. 3613 | reverse complement strand
TACTCAAATACAAAAAAGCCCTCAAAGAGGACTATATGCGCATGATTTCAGAGGATATCTTACCGCTAAGAGGGAGATAGGTTTATACTCTTCGAAAATCTCTTCAAACCACGTCAACGTCGCCTTGCCGTATATATGTGACTGACTTCGTCAGTCTTATCTACAACCTCAAAACAGTGTTTTGAGCAACCTGCGGCTAGTTTCCTAGTTTGCTCTTTGATTTTCATTGAGTATTAAAAATAGTCAGAAAGATAATGTTGGGAAGGTTTTCGACCAATTAGGGTCAAAATTCCCCTCTCTTCAAGATGCAAGAAAGCATCCTTGATCTTTTTCTTAGAGTAATGATGGTTGGACTGATTGGCCAGTTGGATGATGCTTCTATCTTCTATGCCATCTCTCTTATCATCGACAAAGAGCTTGGACTGAGCGAGGAGAAACAAGATGTATTTCTCAACTTCCTCCAGCCCTTCTGTTTGCTCTATCTTAACTTTATAGCGATGCAGTTGCTCTTGTTTTTCAAGGAGGGTTTGGATAATATTTTCCTGCCCTTCCTTGATAAAAGTCAACAAGGTTTCAACGAAGAAGGTAGCATCGGCACGGTTGAGATGATCACCAGTATTCCTAAAAGCCTTATAATAGTCTTGCTTATGGTGATTGATTTGTTGGGACAAAACCAGACCTGAGAATTTATCCAGCTTTCTAGACAAGTACTTGGCGAGGATGTAGCGTCCTGTCCGACCGTTCCCATCGTAGAATGGATGAATATTTTCAAAAAAATAGTGTCCAGCACAAGCCTTGACAAGGTTTGGGATAGAATGGTCGTTGATAAAACGAATCCACTCTGTCAGCATGACCTGAATCTGTTCCTCCTTTTGAGGTGGGATATAGATGACTTTGCCAGTCTTGTCGTCTTGGATAAAGACCGATTTCTGTCTAAAAAACTCTCCATCGAGTTCATCCTCTGGCGATATTTCTCCCTGTGTTAATTGGTCATAAATCCCTCTGATATCTTCAAGAGATTGGATTTGGAGAAATTCATCCTTCAAGATTTGTTGGTACATTCGCAAGGTGGAAAGATGTTTGATTTGTTCGGTCTTATAGGGGTCTTCCTCTAGGAGTTTCTCCACATCGACCAACTCTTTACGAGTTGTATGGATACCCTCAATCTCATTTGTGGAAATAATCGATTGGTAGAGCTGTTCTTTATAAAACTGATCGTGGGCAATCTTAGGGAGGGTATCAGCTATTTCGCTAATTCGTTGAGACTGCTGTGAGATAGTTTCCATCAGTTGGGAAATCTCAAGATGCAGGGTAACAAATAAAGGGTATTGACTTGTTTTGACAGTATCGCGTTGCATTAAATGAGGATAAAGAGATGTCCTAATGGAGCTGTATCCCTGTAAGCGTAGTTGATACTCTTCCTCATATTGGTCACGATGACTGTAGTAGATTTTTCTAAGTTCTCTATAGTTCATATATAGTCATCCTCGCATTTCAACGTTTTTTAACATTATATCACAAAATCAGCCTATCTATTATTTCAAAATAGGTAAAATTGAAGAATAGGATAGCATAGTTTCCTATCTAAAGTGCAAAAATGGCCAAAATTGAACAATAGAACCAAGACATTGATGCCCTAAAGTGAAAAAATAGGTAAAATTGAAGAATAGATATCATAAAAAGAAAACCTAAAGTGTAGAAATAAGAAAATGGAGTAATAGAAAGGGGGGATATAGTGGAGAAATTATTTATTATCGGAAATGGTTTTGATATAGCACATGACTTAAAGACAGATTATCTATATTTCAAGAAGTTCGTTTATCAGCAGGCTTATGGAAAAGATGAACTGTTAGAGTCGTTGCAAAGTGAAAATGCCATAAAATTATATCTAAATAGAATTGATAAAGAAATATTGCTAGAAGAAATTGATGATGATACCATACCTGAAATGGAAATGGCACCAGATGGAGGAGATCTATATCCAGATGATGTAATTTTGTATAAGTTACTGTATCAGCTAATGAGTCAAATTACGGAAACTGAGAAATTTTGGTCTGATTTTGAAGAGAAATTAGCAGATTTTAATGAAGTGTCTATTGTTAATACAGATTGTATATATAACGCTAGAGATTTGGATGGCAGTATAATGGCTAGTAATGCTAATGAAATAGGAGAAATTCTAGCTAAATATGTATTATATTCTTTAAATAAATTATTTAAATTGTGGATAGAAGAAACATATTTTGAATGGACTGATAGAATTCTTAGAAATGGTGAAAATTCGTGTTATAAATTGTTAAAAGCTACAGTTTTGAAAAACTCTGATGCAACATTTCTAAATTTCAATTATACAAAAACGTTAGAGGATTTATATAGAATCCCTGAAGAGCAAGTTTTTCATTTACATGGAGTTATTGGTGGGGAAAAATTTATTTTTGGACATGGTTTTGATGATGAAGTAAGTGATTTCAATCCTCTAGATGTAGGAGCATATATGGAAGAAGTTGTTAATAAGTTAAAGAAACCAGTTGATAGTATATTAACTAATAATATACAGTTTTTCAAAAGTTTAAGCTCTATCAAAGAAATCTACTTCATTGGTTTTGGTATTCGGGATGAGGATGGAGTGGATGCTCCGTACTTTAAAGAAATTTTTAAACAGACACCGGATGTGAGCATTTATGTAGACCAGTTCGATAAGCAGAATGAATATACTATTAAGAAAACACTTAAGGCATGGGGGGCTCGTAAAGCTTATCAATTGCAATTTATAGATACAAATAAAGATGAAATAGTTGGAGGAGTAATATGACAAAAAAACCAAGTTATCGCTTTACGGGGTATACTGAAGTTTGGGAAGAGAAGAAGTTGGGAAATCTTGGGTCAGTTGAAATGTGTAGGAGGATTTTCAAAGAGGAAACTTCTGCGGAGTTTGAAATTCCTTTTTTCAAAATTGGTACTTTTGGAGGGGAAGCTGATACTTATATAACTAGAGAAAAATTTGAAGAATATAAAACAAAATTTGCTTATCCTCAAAGAGGAGATTTACTGTTATCTGCTTCAGGAAGTATTGGCCGCGTTGTTGAGTACGATGGAGATGAAGCTTACTACCAAGATTCAAATATTGTTTGGTTGAATCACCATGGTAAAATTAACAACAAGTTTCTTAAAGCTTTTTATAAGATTGTATCTTGGTCAGGAATTGAAGGAACTACAATAAAAAGATTATACAATAAGAATATTTTAGAGACAGATATTTCCCTCCCCTCCCTCTCCGAGCAAACTGCCATTGGTTCTTTCTTCCAAGATATTGACCAGCTTATTAGCCTTCAACAGCGTAAGTTAGAGGTGCTCAAAGAGCAGAAGAAAACTTACCTCAAGCTCCTCTTCTCAGCCAAAGGACAAACCAAACCAGCCCTTCGCTTCGCAGGATTTGAAGATGAGTGGAAGGAAGTGAAGTTGGGGGAAGTTACGAATATAAAAACTGGTGGTAGAGATGTTCAAGATTCTGTTGAGAATGGATTATATCCATTTTACATTCGTTCAGAAGAAGTAAAACGAATTAATTCATATTCTTTTGATGGAGAGGCTATCTTAATACCTGGAGAAGGAAGATTAGGAGAAATTTTTCATTATGTAAATGGGAAATTCGATGTTCATCAACGTGTTTATAAAATCTCTAACTTTACAGATGTTAACGCTAAGTTTGTACTACAGCAGATGAAAAAAGATTTTAAACAGCATGCTATGAGGAATACAGTAAAGGCAACGGTTGATTCGCTAAGATTGCCAACAATTCAGTCATTTACCGTCTTCGTTCCCTCTCTCCCTGAACAAGAAGCTATCGGTTCTTTCTTCCAAGACCTAGACAAGGCCATTGCCAAGCAAGAGGAAAAAGTCAACCAGCTCAAAGAAAGCAAACAAACCCTACTCAGAAAAATGTTTATCTAAGATACCAAGACCGTAAAAAGCCCAGTAAAAATAGGAAACTGGGACAGTATTCGATGAAGACCAGACAGTTTATCTTTTTTACCCAGCTTTTAGGTCGTGTTCGATTATCTAAGATACCAAGACCTCAGAAAGCTACACTAAACGAATGAAAGTAGAAATTGATAGGAGACCCTATGTCACAAACAGATTTATCAAGAGAACTCTACCAATCCCTCTGGAATGCGGCAGATATCCTGCGTGGCCAGATGGAAGCTAATGAATACAAGTCCTACCTCTTGGGCTTGATTTTCTACAAGTACCTATCCGACAACATCCTCCAAGCCGTCTGTGATAACTTGGACGAGACCTTTGAGTCCTTCCAGCAAGCACAGCTTCTCTATGAGGAAAACTTTGCGGATGCAGATGTCCGTGAAGACCTCATCGAGGTCTTAAATGACGAGCTAGGCTATGTGATTGAGCCTTCTCTGACCTTTACCAAGCTGGTCCAGTCTATCCATGAAGGAACCTTCCAGCTAGAATCCCTAGCCCAAAGTTTCCGTGATATCGAGCAGGCCAATGAAAAATTTGAAAATCTCTTCGAAGATATCGACCTCTATGCGAAAAAGCTAGGTAATACTCCACAAAAGCAAAACAAGACCATCTCTGAGGTTATGAAACAGCTCAACGACCTCAATGTGTCTAGTCATGCTGGTGATATCTTGGGTGATGCTTATGAGTACTTGATTGGCCAGTTTGCTAGTGATTCTGGGAAAAAGGCTGGAGAGTTCTATACACCTCAAGCAGTCTCTCACCTCATGACTCAGATTGTCTTTGCAGGGCGTGAGCATCAAAAGGGGATGTCGGTTTACGACCCGACCATGGGGTCTGGTTCTCTCTTGCTCAATGCCAAGCGCTATAGTAAGGAAGCTTCGACGATTTCTTACTACGGTCAAGAGTTGATTACTTCGACCTTCAACCTTGCTCGTATGAATATGATGCTTCATGGAGTAGCGATTGAGAACTATCACCTCAGCAACCACGATACCCTAGACGAAGATTGGCCGACTACCGAGCCGACAGACTTTGATGGGGTTTTGATGAACCCACCCTATTCACTGAAGTGGTCAGCAGATAGTGGCTTCCTGCAAGATCCTCGCTTTTCAAGTTATGGAGTTTTGGCACCTAAGTCAAAAGCAGATTTTGCCTTCCTCCTTCACGGTTTTTACCATCTCAAGCATAATGGAGTTATGGCCATCGTCCTTCCTCACGGAGTCCTTTTCCGAGGAGCAGCCGAGCAGAAGATTCGCCAGCACCTGCTAGAAGAAGGCGCTATTGATACAGTTATCGGCTTGCCAGCAAATATCTTCTACAATACCTCTATTCCGACAACCATTATTATCCTTAAAAAGAATCGCACCAATAAGGATGTCTTCTTTATCGATGCCTCAAAAGAGTTTGAAAAAGGGAAAAATCAAAACAATATGACCGAAGACCATATTGCCAAGATTTTGGAGACCTATCAAAAACGCGAGAATGTCGAGAAGTTTGCTCATCTAGCCAGCTTTGAAGAAATTGTCGAAAATGACTATAACCTCAACATTCCACGCTATGTCGATACCTTTGAGGAAGAACCCGTTGTTCCTCTAGCCGACCTCGCAGACCAGCTCGCAGAGATTGATAAAGAGATTGGAGAGGTAGAAGCCAGACTCGCACACATGCGCAGCCAACTAGTAGGCACAACACCAGAAGCCCAAGCAGAATTAACCGCCTATCTCGAAAAGTTGAATGAGATTTAGAGAGTAGGCTAAGAATGAAAACATCTCGTATAAATTGTACGAGATGTTTTTGGATTTCGTTGATTTTTAGAAAATATTTTGCCAAATAATTTTTAGTGGAATTGACAGTCGTTAGACTCGGAAGTTTGATTTAACCCAGAAAATGGTCTAGTTGTTGTGATATAATAAAGTTAATTATTTTTAGGAGTAAGTAAATGGAACAAGGTTTATCATACTGGCAGTTTGCGCCAGAAAGTCAGTATTTGGATAGGAAAAGTGCTCGTAAAAAACCATTGGAACTCTTAAGACATTTGATTGCCTTCGCGAATGCAGAAGGTGGCCAATTAGTCATTGGTATTGAGGATGAAAAAAGAAATAATATTATTACAGGTTTTAAGGATGGGAATGCGTATCCAATTGAAGAGTTTGAAAAACTTAAGGGAGCATTAAGAGATAATCCTCTAAGTTTAAAATTTACTAAATTAGAAGTTAAAAATTATAAAGAGGAAGAAGATTTTATTTTAATTATTTCTGTAGAAGTATCTACTGATAGAGTGATTACTGCTCCCAACGATGATGTTTATTTACGACAAGGTGATGAATCTGTTAAATTAGGTTTTGAACAACGTATACAGTTGAGTTACGATAAGGGGCAACGTCATTTTGAGGATGAAATTGTAGCAGGAGCAACTTTAGATGATATTGATGAAGAACTTGTGAATGAGTATAAGACCAAATTTGTGAGCAAAGATAGAAGTACAGAAGAAATACTGAAAGCTAGGCGCTTATTAGTTGATGGTCAGTTGACTAAAGCCTCTATTCTATTATTTGGGAAGTATCCATCTAGTTTCTTCCCTCAAGCAAGGATACGTTTTTTACGATTTGATGGCGTTGATATGGGTACGGGAAGTACATTCAATGTCGTTAAAGATGTGACATTTGAAGATGCCCTTCCAATTCTAATTAATAAAGTAAGGGATTTTATTCGTACACAGCTTCGGGAGTTTCAATATTTAGATGATAATGGCCAATTCCAAATTCTACCTGAATATCCTGAATTTGCTTGGTTTGAGGGAGTTGTCAATGCAGTGACGCATAGGAATTACTCAGTATCAGGTGATTATATTAGAGTTATGATGTTTGATAATCGTTTGGAAATTCATAGTCCAGGCAAATTACCAAATATTGTTACAGTTGAGAATATAAAACATGAACGCTTTTCTAGAAATCCTCGTATAGCTAGAATTTTGACAGAATTTGGGTGGGTTAGGGAAATGAATGAAGGGGTGAAACGTATCTATACAGAAATGGAATCATTCTTTCTACATGAACCAAAATATTCTGAATCGGGGAATAAGGTTATGTTAACTTTAGAAAATAATATTGTCAGTAGGAATTTAAGAGTTAGTGATAAAATTGCACAAAAATATGACCAATTTAGTGATCTAAACGATGATGAAAAAACTATTTTACACATCATGTATAATACAGGTGAAAAAATGACAACATCTCTAGCTTCTGAAATAACTAATCGAAGTAGAAATTTTGCTAGTAAGTTATTAAGGAATCTTGCAAATAAAGGAATACTTGAATGGCATGGCACTAGCAAGCAAGATAGAAATCAATACTATACATTGGTTAAGTAGAGTGCAGTAGAGTGCAGTAGAGTGCAGTAGAGTGCAGTAGAGTGCAGTAAAGTGTAGTAACGTCCTAAAATTACCTGATTCAAATCAGCTTTACAAAAAAAGATTGTAGGACGAGTAGAGTTTGAATTGAAATATAAGTATAGTTGACAAAAAGAAAAAACGCTGATTAAGCGTTTTTCTTCTGTATTGATTCGTATTGAATGCTTACTTCACTTCTGTAAACACAACGTGTTTGCGAAGTTTTGGTGAGTATTTCTTCAATTGAAGACGGTCTGGAGTGTTACGTTTGTTTTTAGAAGTAAGGTACAAGCGTTCACCAGATTCTTTGTGTTCAAGTGTAATATTTACGCGCATGGTATCTCCCTTCTATTATTCAGCTGATGCAGCTTTAGCGATTTTACGTCCTTTGTAGTATCCTTTAAGTGATACACGGTGAGAACGTGAGTAATCTCCAGTAGTTTCGTCAAAGTTTACAGATGGAGCTGTTACTTTGTAGTGTGTACGACGTTTGTTTTTCTTCGCTTTTGAAGTGCGACGTGCAGGTACTGCCATTTTGATTTCTCCTTTAGGTATTTATATTCGATTCAATCTACTGATTTTCATCAACCATACTAGGATAACACATTTTTTTTGTAAAGTAAAGTTACTTGACAAAAAAAGATGAAAAAATTCTCCTGTCAGACCTAGCAGACAGGAGAAGGTGTTAAATATCAATTTCAAATGGTTCGTCAATGGTTTCTGATACGTATTTTCCGTCTTTCTTCCGTTGTTTGACACATTCTGTGAGGAGATATTCGATTTGCCCATTGACTGAACGAAAGTCATCTTCTGCCCATGATGTGAGTGCAGCGTATAACTTTGTTGAGAGTCGAAGGGGGATCTGCTTTTTTTTAGCTTCAACCATCTTTAGTAAAGACTTCCCGTGTTGACAATTGGTTGTGCATCATGATTGCCACAAAGAACGACAAGGAGATTTGAAACCATGGCAGCTTTTCGTTCTTCGTCAATCTCTACCAATTCCCCTTCATTGAGCCGTTCCAGTGTCGTTTCAACCATTCCCATTATTTGATATCTAAATGATATCACTTTGTTTTTAAAAGTCAATAGAAAGTTGAAAATAATCACTAAAAACTTTCAGCCCAATAATTTCTTTTAAAAGGTGAGATTATATTGTGCTCAAATACTCTTTTATTCTTATAACTTTTACACTATAATTGTAGTTAGAAAGGAAGAGAAATGTTTGATTATAGAGCACTAGTTATTTTGATGACTTTGATGGATCATTGTGAGCTATCATTATATGAATTATCTGTTAAGGTGAGCTTACCTATAAAGGAAGTCAAAGAAGGAATAGATTATTTAGTGCCTTATCTAGCTAATAAAGGGATAGTGCTGGATAAAAAACAAGGTCGCTATAGTTTATCAAATCGTACGAAGCAGTCTTTGACAGATATTATTAAGTCGGATGAATTGGTTTTACCAAAGTCGACTCGCTTAGCTTTAATCTATCTTTACACTTTTTGCCGATTAGATTTTATATCGAATAATCATTACCAAGACTTTTTGAAAGTAAGTAAGAATACAACCTTATCTGATATTCAATCATTAAGAAAGATTATGTTAGATAATGATTTGGAGCTAGGGTACAGTAGAGCAAAAGGTTATACTTTACACGGTTCAGAGTGGAATAAGCATCGCTTAGCTTTTCAAATGGTTAGTGAGTTGCTGGAATCCTCCATAGGGATTTGGGGTTTGGATTATGTTTTATCCAGTTGGGGGTATTCATTAACTTATGATTTGATAAATCAGGTAGTTAAAGATTATTATGAGAAGCTACAGCTAGTACCTATTGTTAATCAATTAAAAGTTTACCTTTTCGGTTTAGTATTCATTCTGTGTAGGTATCAAAGGGATGTTGAAAGAGTATGTCTTTCAGAGACATTAGTATCTCCTGTTATTCAAGATATAACCACTATTTTATTGGATACAGTGGTTGATTTGGGAATTATAGATACGGTGTTTTCTGAGGATGATTATCGCTATATCACCGTTTTATTATCAAGTTGCTTTGAAGGTGAAGTAGATGTTGCTCCGGTTTACTTTAATCAATTAACAGAGGCTATTATAAGTAGAATGGAAGATATTTCTTTGTTACATTTTAAACAAAGGGAAGGATTGAGAGAAAATCTTCGCCGCCACCTTATACCGGCTTACTATAGATTAAAGTTCGGCCTACCTAGTTCAAATGAATATGTATTGCATGTTAAAGAACATTATCCTGATTTATTTGAATTAGTCAAAGATTCTTTGATGCCCTTGATGGACGCTATTGACAATCCCATACCTGATAGTGAAACAGCATATTTTGTTATCCATTTCGGAGGTTATTTAAAGAAAGCAGATACTTTGCCTCAAAAATGGTATAAAGCAGCAATCATTTGTCCTAATGGTGTTAGTTCTTCATTGATGTTAAAAGAGAATCTATTAGCATTATTTCCTCAAATTGAGTTTATAGGAACCTTAAAGATTGATGATTTACAGGTGAAAGCTAGTAGTGACTATGATATGGTTTTTTCTACCATAAAGGTGGAGACAGAAAAGCCAAATTATCTAGTTTCGGTTATGATGACTGAAGAGCAAGCAATACAACTAGTAGAACTAGTGTTAAAAGATTTTCCGAATTTAGAGTATGGGGATTTTGAGATTGAACAAATCCTGAATATTGTCAAAAAATATGGAATTATTACACAAGAATTGGAATTAAGATTGGCGTTAAAGAATTATCTTTATCAAAAAAATGATCGAAAGGAAATTGTACCAGTGCTAGAACAACTTATTACCAAAGAAACCTATCAGGTTAGTTCGCAAAAATTAGGATGGAAGGAGGCGATTCGTTTAGCAGCTAAACCGCTTTTGGATCAAGATAAGATAACTGAGAACTACCCTGAGGCAATGATTCAAAAAGTAGAAGAGTTTGGGCCTTTTATTAATTTAGGGAAGGGAGTAGCAATTCCTCACGCTCGGCCAGATGAAGGTGTGAATGAAATAGGAATGTCAATGTTAGTTTTGGAAGAACCGATTTATTTATTGGATAATCCAGAACAAGAGGTAAGATTGTTGATTTGTATTGCAGCCATTGATAATGAGAGTCATTTAAAGGCTTTGTCACATTTAACAACAATTTTAAGAGATAAAAATCATGTTCAAACTTTAATATCATCAAAAAACTATGATGACATTAAAATGATAATTAAACAGGAGGATTAGATAATGTTAAAAATTGGTACAGCTTGTGGTTCAGGATTAGGTTCAAGTTTTATGGTACAGATGAATATTGAATCTGTATTGAGTGATTTGAATGTTTCAGATGTAGAAGTTGAACATTATGATTTAGGTGGAGCAGATCCAAATGCAGCTGATATTTGGATTGTTGGTCGTGATCTAGCTGATTCAGCTAGTCATCTTGGAGATGTTCGTATCTTAAATAGTATTATTGATATGGATGAACTACGAGAATTAATTACTAAACTTTGTGAAGAAAAAGGACTTATATAGGAGGCTAGCGTCATGATGAAGTTCATATTGGATATTGTTAGTACACCAGCTATTTTAGTAGCTTTAATTGCAATTTTAGGATTAGTTCTTCAGAAGAAGAAATTACCTGATATTATTAAAGGTGGAATTAAGACCTTTGTTGGTTTCTTAGTTGTATCTGGTGGTGCAGGAATTGTACAAAATTCTTTAAATCCATTTGGTACCATGTTTGAGCATGCTTTTCATTTATCTGGCGTTGTGCCGAATAATGAAGCAATTGTAGCTGTAGCTTTAACAACATATGGCTCAGCTACTGCAATGATTATGTTTGCAGGCATGGTGTTCAATATCTTAATCGCTCGTTTTACTCGATTTAAATATATTTTTTTAACAGGGCACCACACTCTATATATGGCATGTATGATTGCGGTCATTTTATCAGTTGCTGGCTTTACTAGCTTGCCTCTTATCTTACTAGGAGGATTAGCACTCGGTATTATTATGAGTATTTCCCCAGCATTTGTGCAAAAATATATGGTTCAATTAACTGGAAATGACAAGGTGGCTTTAGGTCATTTCAGTTCTTTGGGATATTGGTTGAGTGGTTTTACTGGTAGCCTTATCGGTGACAAATCAAAATCAACAGAGGACATTAAATTTCCAAAGAGTTTAGCTTTTTTACGTGATAGCACTGTTAGTATTACTTTATCCATGGCAGTTATTTACATTATTGTAGCTATCTTTGCAGGGTCAGAATATATAGAAAAAGAAATCAGTAGTGGTACAAGTGGTCTAGTTTATGCTTTACAATTAGCAGGTCAATTTGCAGCAGGGGTATTTGTTATTTTAGCAGGTGTTCGCCTTATTTTGGGTGAAATTGTTCCAGCCTTTAAAGGTATTTCAGAGCGTCTTGTACCTAATTCAAAACCTGCTTTGGATTGTCCGATTGTTTATACTTATGCACCCAATGCAGTTCTAATTGGATTTATCTCTAGTTTTATTGGTGGTTTAGTAAGTATGGCAATTATGATTGCTTCAGGAACGGTTGTTATCTTACCAGGCGTTGTGCCTCATTTCTTCTGTGGAGCGACTGCAGGTGTCATTGGGAATGCATCTGGTGGTGTTCGTGGAGCCACTATTGGAGCATTTTTACAAGGTATTTTAATCAGTTTTCTTCCAGTCTTTTTAATGCCAGTTTTGGGAGGACTTGGTTTCCAAGGATCAACTTTCTCAGATGCAGATTTTGGTCTATCAGGAATTATTTTAGGAATGTTAAATCAATTTGGTTCACAAGCAGGCATTGTGATTGGTCTTGTTCTTATTCTAGCAGTTATGTTTGGAGTATCCTTTATTAAAAAGCCATCTGCAAAGGAGGAGTAAGGGATGATTTTAAGTGAAAATAGAGAAGATGAGTTAAGAAAATTTGCGACTAACATCCGATTAAATACTCTTAGAACATTGAATCATCTTGGATTCGGACATTACGGAGGAAGTCTGTCTATCGTAGAAGTTCTAGCAGTGCTTTATGGTGAAATAATGCCAATGACTCCAGAAATATTTGCAGCACGAGATAGAGATTATTTCATATTATCAAAAGGTCACGGAGGACCAGCTCTATACAGTACACTCTATTTGAATGGTTTCTTTGACAAAGAATTCTTATATTCTTTAAATACAAATGGAACCAAATTACCGTCTCATCCTGATAGAAATCTAACGCCGGGCATAGATATGACAACTGGCTCTTTAGGACAGGGAATTAGTGTTGCAACCGGACTTGCATATGGTCAGAGAATAAGAAAAAGTCCCTTTTATACCTATGCTATTGTTGGAGATGGTGAGTTAAATGAGGGACAATGTTGGGAGGCTATACAGTTTGCTTCTCAGCAACAGTTATCCAACTTAATTGTATTTGTTGATGATAACAAAAAACAATTAGATGGTTTTACAAAGGATATTTGTAATCCAGGTGACTTCGTAGAAAAATTTTCAGCATTTGGATTTGAATCCATTAGGGTCAAGGGTTCAGATATTAGAGAAATTTATGAAGGGATTGTCCAATTAAAACAGTCAAATAATTCATCACCTAAGTGCATTGTATTAGATACTATTAAAGGTCAAGGGGTTCAAGAGCTGGAAGAAATGAAATCCAATCATCATCTTCGCCCTACTGTAGAGGAGAAACAAATGTTAACTTCAGTTGTAGAAAGATTAAGTCAGGAATTGGAGGAAACAGAATGATGAGAAGCACGAAAGAATTACGGCATGTATATAGAGACTTCCTTTTAGAGGCTAATCAAAGTGATTCTGATATAGTAGTCTTAGAAGCCGATTTGTCAAGTTCGATGGCTACTCATAATCTTGAAAAGGACTTTGGAGACCGTTATGTGAATGTTGGGATTATGGAAGCAGAAATGGTCGGCCTTGCAGCAGGCTTGTCTATTCAGGGGTTTAGACCTTATCTTCATACATTTGGCCCTTTTGCTTCACGAAGAGTATTTGATCAATTATTTATTTCTCTTGGATACGCACAATTGGATGCCACTGTTATTGGATCAGATGCAGGAGTAACTGCGGAAATGAATGGTGGGACACATATGCCATTTGAAGAAATTGGATTGTTACGTTTAATTCCTAAATCGATCATTTTCGAAGCAACTGATGATATCCAATTTCGTGAAATCTTGAACCAGACATTAGAATTAAAAGGACTAAAATATATTCGAACAATTCGAAAAGCTCCAGAGGCTGTCTATCAAGGTGGAGAAGATTTTTCTAAAGGCTACATTGAGTTAAGACACGGGGAAGATCTTGTAATCGTTGCTTCTGGCATAATGGTTGCTCCAAGTATTCGAGTTGCAGATGAACTGTCTAAATTAGGTTATTCAGTAGGTGTGATAGATTTATTTAGAATCAAACCGATACCAGAACAGATAAAAACAATGTTAAGTGGAAAAACTATATTTACTGTAGAAAACCACAATCAGATAGGTGGAATTGGCAGTGCTTTATGTGAATTATTCTCTGATGATGGAATAACAAAAATTCATCGGATGGGTGTTCAAGAAAGATTCGGTCAAGTAGGGAAAGTGGATTATCTTCTTAATGAGTATGGTTTGAGTGAATCGAATATAAAAGAGAAAGTTCTAGAAATTTATAATGCAAGATAGATGTTGAATACACTGTTCTGAAAGAATTTTTGTAACAATTACAGTACGTTATTTAAAGAAAGCGGATTAAAAAGCATATTCTGGTCATCAGAAAGTGCCCTAATCCGCTTTGTTGTTTTTAGTTTTAAATATTTCATATGTATATAGAATTTTCTGAAAATTCAAGAATTTTCTTCTGTTCATTGCTTTTAAAATGTGCTATAATAGTAAAAACTGAAATGGGAGGGAACAAATGACTGAATTAGATAAACGTCACCGCAGTAGCATTTATGACAGTATGGTAAAATCACCAAACCGTGCTATGCTTCGTGCGACTGGTATGACAGATAAGGACTTTGAAACACCGATTGTGGGAGTGATTTCGACTTGGGCGGAAAATACACCATGTAACATTCACTTGCATGATTTCGGGAAACTGGCTAAAGAAGGTGTCAAATCTGCAGGCGCTTGGCCTGTACAGTTTGGAACTATTACCGTAGCAGACGGGATCGCTATGGGAACGCCTGGTATGCGTTTCTCTCTAACATCTCGTGACATCATCGCGGACTCCATCGAGGCGGCTATGAGTGGTCACAACGTGGATGCCTTCGTCGCTATCGGTGGCTGTGACAAGAACATGCCTGGATCTATGATTGCCATTGCCAATATGGATATCCCTGCAGTCTTTGCCTATGGTGGAACGATTGCACCGGGAAATCTTGATGGCAAAGACATTGACTTGGTTTCTGTCTTTGAGGGTATCGGAAAATGGAACCACGGTGACATGACAGCTGAGGACGTGAAACGTCTTGAATGTAATGCCTGCCCTGGCCCTGGTGGCTGTGGTGGTATGTATACTGCTAATACCATGGCGACTGCTATCGAAGTTTTGGGTATGAGTTTGCCAGGTTCTTCATCTCACCCAGCTGAATCAGCTGATAAGAAAGAAGATATCGAAGCAGCAGGACGTGCTGTTGTTAAGATGTTGGAGCTTGGTCTCAAACCATCAGATATCTTGACTCGTGAAGCCTTTGAAGATGCCATCACTGTGACGATGGCTCTCGGTGGTTCTACAAACGCCACTCTTCACTTGCTTGCCATTGCCCATGCTGCCAATGTTGACTTGTCACTTGAGGACTTCAATACGATCCAAGAGCGTGTGCCTCACTTGGCCGACTTGAAACCATCTGGTCAGTATGTCTTCCAAGACCTCTACGAAGTCGGTGGTGTCCCTGCGGTTATGAAGTACTTGTTGGCAAATGGATTCCTTCATGGAGATCGCATCACATGTACTGGTAAGACAGTTGCTGAGAACTTGGCTGACTTTGCAGACCTCACACCAGGTCAAAAAGTTATCATGCCACTTGAAAATCCAAAACGTGCGGACGGTCCGCTTATCATCTTGAACGGAAACCTTGCTCCTGACGGTGCAGTTGCCAAGGTATCAGGTGTTAAAGTGCGTCGTCACGTTGGGCCAGCTAAGGTCTTTGACTCAGAAGAAGATGCCATTCAGGCTGTTTTGACAGATGAAATCGTTGATGGCGATGTAGTCGTTGTTCGTTTCGTTGGACCTAAGGGTGGTCCTGGTATGCCTGAGATGCTGTCCCTTTCTTCAATGATCGTTGGTAAAGGTCAAGGAGACAAGGTGGCCCTCTTGACGGATGGACGTTTCTCTGGTGGTACTTATGGTCTGGTTGTTGGACATATCGCTCCTGAAGCTCAGGATGGTGGACCAATTGCCTATCTTCGTACAGGCGATATCGTTACGGTTGACCAGGATACCAAAGAAATTTCCATGGCCGTATCCGAAGAAGAACTTGAAAAACGCAAGGCAGAAACAACCTTGCCACCACTTTATAGCCGTGGTGTCCTCGGTAAATATGCCCACATCGTATCATCTGCTTCACGCGGAGCCGTGACAGACTTCTGGAATATGGACAAGTCAGGTAAAAAATAAACTCATACTCTTCGAAAATCTCTTCAAACCACGTCAACGTCGCCTTNNAACCTCAAAACAGTGTTTTAAGCTGACTTCGTCAGTTCCATCCACAACCTCAAAACAGTGTTTTGAGCTGACTTCGTCAATTTTATCCACAACTTCAAAACAGTGTTTTGAGCAACCTGCGGCTAGTTTTCTAGTTTGCCCTTTGATTTTCATTGAGTATCAAAAAGCAAGCCATTTTCGGCTTGCTTTTTTCATCTTTAAAAGTGATTGGTCTGATTAACGAGGTGGTAGTCCAAGGGCAATACGGCCATAGCGACTGATTCGTGTGATTTTCCAAGCAGGCGACCAGGTAACTTCAACCTTGACATCTTCGATCCCCTCGATTTGTTTCAGACCTGCAACGATTTCAATAGGCAGGCTTTCGGCACAATCACAGGCGGTGTCAGTGAAGGTCATGACAATCTTGCAGAGACCTGTTTCGTCCAGATTGATTTCATAGATCAGCCCTAGATTGTAAACATCCAATTCCACATCTGTATCAAAAACCTTCTCTAGTTTTTCGATAATTTGATCTTGCAAGGCCAAAGCACGGTCATTGATTTTGATATCCTCTCTCATTACAGTCCCTCCACATGATAAATATCCCCTATTTTCTCATAACTCTGACAATTTGGCAAGCTTTTGATGAATTTTCTGAAAAATATGATAAAATGAAGAAAATACGGAATCAAGGGGAAGTCTATGGAGCAGATTGGAAAAGTCTTTAGACAATTACGAGAGTCAAGAAATATCTCACTGAGACAAGCAACCGGGGGACAATTTTCGCCGTCTATGTTGTCCCGCTTTGAAACAGGTCAGAGTGAGCTTTCGGTGGAAAAGTTTCTATTTGCCTTGGGAAATATATCTGCCAGTGTAGAGGAAATTCTCTTTCTGGCGAGAGGTTTTCAGTATGATACAGATTCTGAGTTGAGAAAAGAAATCATAGATGTCTTGGATCCAAAGAATATAGCTCCTCTTGAGGACTTGTATCGCAAGGAGTATCAAAAGCATGTCCATTCTCAAAACAAACAGAAACATATTTTAAATGCCATTATGATTAAGTCTTATATGAAGAGCATGGATGATACGGTAGAGTTAACGGCAGAGGAAGGGAAAGTCCTTCATGATTATTTGTTTTCTACCGAGATTTGGGGAATCTATGAACTCAATTTATTTTCAGTCAGTTCACAATTTCTATCTGCTTCTCTTTTCACTAGGTATGTTAGAGAGATGGTACGTAATACTTAATGAAAATCAAAAAGCAAACAAGGAAGATAGCCGAAGGCAGTACTGGCGTACGGCAAGGCGACGCTGACAAAGTTTAAAGAGATTTTCGAAGAGTATTAGCCCCAAACTTCATCCGCAATTTCCTGGATGAGGGCAATGGCTGATATCAATGTTAAGGAGCTTAGTTATCATGTTACTGAAAATGATGTAGCGATAACTTTTTAAACAATCGTGTATAAAAAGATTTCAATTTTTAAAACCTTAACTATTAAGCTATTCAAATCTATAATTGAATAAAAAAGCGAACAAAACAAAATTCTGATTACCAGAAAAATAGTTTTGTTCGTTTTTTTATATTTGGGGTCGGAATTTTGTTCCAGCCTCTTTTTATTATTGTTGAAAATAGCCTTGTCCTTTCAAACTTCTAAAAATAGGTTGGCTAAGTAGGGTGATGGTTACTAGTTTTCCAAGGTCAGGGAGTATAAATGGTAGGACACCGACTGTAGTAGCTTGTGCTAGAGGAATACCCGATAAGAGATGTAGTCCCAGGATGCCACCGACAAAAACAAGACTATCTCCTAGTAGATTGGCCAGAAAAATTTTAGGGGGACTGGTTTTGGGATGGGTCAGATAGGCGGTCACTCCGGCATAAAGCAAATCAAACCAGAGGTAGCCTGCACTTGGTCCGACCAGGACATGAAAACCAGCACTTCCCCCAGCAAAGACAGGAAGACCGATTCCACCCAAAAGGAGGTAGAGGCCTACAGATAGAAGAGCTTCACGAGGACGAAAGATAGTAGCAATTAGCCCAATCGCTAAATTTTGCAATGTGAAGGGAACAGGACCAAGGGGAAGGGTAATCTGAGCCAGCACAGCAATCAAGGCAGCCCCGATAGCTGGAAGAACTAAGGTGTATGATTTTTTCAAGATTGTCAACCTCTTTTTGTTTTTATGGTAATTATTATAATGGATTTTGACAGATTGTCAACTTTATTTTTAAACATAGGTAACAAATAGTGTGGCAGTCGAAAGGTATAGTTTAAAACTATATATACCTCAAGAAAAGAGTAATGCGATATAATCGATAAATGCTTGTTTAGGGAATTCTTTGCTGGTATAATAGAAGCATCTATTACAACTGATATAGTTTGAAACTATGTTTCTATCAAGGAGGTTCTGTCATGTCTGATTTATTATCGCTTTATGAAACGTTAAAATCAAAGAAATGGGTCAATCTAAGCCATCGTATTGATGAAAATAGCCCGCATTTCCCAGCTCTTCCAGCCTTGGAAAAGAAGGATTTATTCACTTTGAAGGATGGATTCCATGTGCAACAGTTTTCTGTGGTTGGTCAGTACGGTACCCACATTGATGCTCCGATTCACTTTGTTGAAGGTGGTCGTTGGTTGGAGGAGATTGACCTCAAGGACTTGCTTTTGCCTCTTTTTGTTATCGATAAGTCGGCAGCAGTAGCTGAAAATCCAAACTATATTTTGACGAAGCAAGATATCTTGGACTTTGAAGCGGAACATGGACAAATCCTGCCAGAGTCTTTTGTAGCTTTTCGGACAGACTGGTCCAAACGTTGGCCTGATCAAGATGCTATGCGTAATCTTGATGAAAATGGGGTGCAACAGAGTCCTGGATGGAGCCGAGAAGCCTTAGAATTTTTGATTCATGAACGTCAGGTCAAGGCCGTCGGTCATGAGACTTTTGACACTGATGCAGGCATTCCTGCTGCTGAGCATGGGCTTCTCAATGAATACTATCTCTTGGAGCAGGATATTTATCAGGTAGAAGTATTAGCCAACCTAAATCAAGTGCCTGCTACAAGTGCCCTGATTAGTATCAGTTTCCCTAACTGGAATCAAGCGACTGGTTCGCCTGTTCGTGCTTTAGCAATTTTACCTTAGAAATAGAATTGGAGAAAAAGATGACACATACACACGCACCTTTCCGAGTAGATCATGTTGGTTCCTTCCTTCGTCCAAAAGCGCTTGTTCAAGCGCGTGAAGCCTTCGCAGCTGGTGATATCAGCCCAATTGAGTATGAATATGATTTGAGTGAATAGTAAGTTAAACCCCAATTATTCACCCC
>NZ_VMMV01000036.1:0-31405 GCF_013277375.1 Streptococcus sp. 3613 | reverse complement strand
TTTGAGCAACCTGCGGCTAGTTTCCTAGTTTGCTCTTTGATTTTCATTGAGTATCAGATGAATTTCTTGGTTGTGGCTAAAAAATATGCTACACTATCAATATGAAAATTTTAATCCCAACAGCAAAAGAAATGAACACAGACTTGCCGAGTATCGAGGCAACTCCTTTAAAACCAGAAAGTCAGGCCGTGTTGGATGCCTTGGCCCTCTATTCTGCTAGTCAATTGGAGAGTTTTTATAAGGTATCAGCTGAGAAGGCGGCGGAAGAATTTCAAAATATCCAAGCTTTGAAAAGGCAAACTGCTCAACACTACCCAGCTCTGAAACTTTTTGATGGGCTCATGTACCGCCATATCAAGAGAGATAAGTTGACCGAAGTAGAACAAGCCTATCTTGAAAATCATGTCTTCATTACCTCGACCTTGTACGGAGTCGTTCCAGCCTTGTCACCTATGGCTCCTCACCGTTTGGACTTTTTGATGAAGTTAAAAGTCGCTGGTAAGACTTTGAAGAGCCATTGGAAGGCAGCCTATGATGAAGCTCTGAAGCAGGAAGAAGTGATTTTCTCTCTCTTGTCATCAGAATTTGAGACTGTATTTTCTAAGGAAATTAGAGAAAAAATGGTGACCTTCAAATTCATGGAGGATAGAGGTGGTCAGCTGAAGATTCACTCAACCATTTCCAAGAAAGCGCGTGGTGCCTTCCTGACAGCCCTGATAGAAAATCAAGTGCAGACGGTTGAGGAAGCTCGTCGCTTAAGCTTTGCAGGATTTACCTACCGAGAAGATCTGTCCCAGCCACAGGAATTGGTTTTTGTTAAGGAAGTATAGAAATCAGATATTTTGTATTTGGCAATATGTATCATCAGCTATTTTAGTTTATAAATGAGAAAAAAAGCGAACAAGCTAGTCTTCTGAGTGTCAGAAAAGTAGTCTTGTTCGCTTTTATTATGTTAGTTACTTGATCGCATTGACCAAGTCTTCCGCTTGTTTTTCAAGTGAGTTTAGGACTGTTTCTTCAAGAACCAATTTTCCGTCTGCCCAAGCAGAGTCATTGACACGTGCAGCAGTGAAATCACCAACGATTTGTGTACGGATAAATGGCAAGAGGTCTTTGTAAATAGCGAAAAGTTGATCGTGACCGGCATTGGCTACAGATGATACGGTGACAAACTTGTCTTGAAGGGCAGAAGCGCCACGTGTATCAGACAAGTCAAGGGCGCGAGATAGCCAGTCAAGCAAGTTTTTTACTGTTCCAGGGATAGAGAAGTTGTAGACTGGAGAGAAGATCCAGATAGCATCCGCAGCGAGAACCGCTTCACGAGCAGTAGCTACAGCTGGATGAGTTGGAACTTCCAAATCTTGGCTGAAGAGAGGAAGGGCTGAATAATCAAGGTAGCTAACTTCCGCTTTACCAGCAAGTGCTTTCTCAGCTTCGAGCGCCATTTGGTGGTTGAAAGAACCTTGGCGTAGTGATCCGACGATAAATAATACTTTTTTAGACATGATGTGTCTCCTTTTTCTTAAATTTACGAGAATTTTCTCGTTGTTATAAAATATATTACAACAAAGCAAAACAACTTGCAAGAAATTTGCTCAGAGTTTATTTGAAAATTGTAAAATTTCGGAAACTCTAGTCATTTGTGACTGAAAAAGTAAGAACTGTTTCACTTTCAAAATCGGTTTTGTTTGAAGGAAGAAATAAAGTGCGATTGTTCTTGCATTCACTTGTAATAAAGCCCAATAGATGGTAAAATAGACGAGTGAAAAAAAGACAAAAAAAAGCAAAAAATAATCTACTGTGGCAGTATGGTCTAGGGATGACGATTTTGTTTGTGGTTATCAGTGCTTCCTTTCTGTATCTAGTGTTTCTGAGTATGAAACCTTATCAAACAGCTAAAAGTGAAGGAGAAAAATTAGCTCAGCAGTATGCAGGATTAGAGCAGGCTGATCAGGTTGACTTATACAATGGCTTGGAATCCTATTATAGCGTTCTTGGCCGTAATAAAAAACAAGAAGCACTTGCTGTCCTGATTGGAAAAGATGACCACAATATTTACGTTTATCAGCTAAATCAAGGTGTTTCACAAGAAAAAGCAGAAGCTGTTTCGAAGGAAAAAGGAGCTGGCGAGATTGACAAGATTACCTTTGGCCGTTATCAAGACAAACCAATCTGGGAAGTCAAGTCAGGCTCTGATTTTTATCTAGTAGATTTTGAAACAGGAGTATTGGTCAATAAGGAGGGCCTATGAAACTATCCAACCGTGTTTTAGAAATGGAAGAAAGTGTGACCTTGGCTGCTGGAGCTCGTGCCAAAGCACTCAAGTCTGAGGGAAGAGATATCCTGTCTCTAACCTTGGGTGAGCCAGATTTCACTACTCCAAAAAATATCCAAGATGCCGCCATTGCATCGATTCGAGATGGGCGTGCTTCTTTTTATACAGTAACCTCAGGCCTGCCAGAGCTCAAGGCAGCGGTCAATACTTACTTTGAACGCTTTTACGGCTATTCTGTAGCGCCAAATCAAGTGACAGTCGCTGCTGGAGCCAAATATTCTCTCTATACCTTCTTTATGGCTGTGGTCAATCCAGGTGATGAAGTTATCATCCCAACCCCCTACTGGGTAAGCTATGGAGACCAGGTCAAGATGGCAGAAGGTGTGCCAGTCTTTGTTCCTGCTAAGGAAGATAATCACTTTAAGGTGACCGTAGAGCAGTTAGAAGCAGCTCGCACAGACAAGACCAAGGTTTTGGTGCTGAATTCGCCATCCAATCCGACAGGTATGATTTACACCCGTGAGGAACTCTTGGCAATCGGAAACTGGGCTGTAGAAAAGGATATTCTCATTCTAGCAGATGATATCTATGGGCGCTTGGTCTATAATGGTCATGAGTTCACACCGATTTCTAGCCTATCTGAGGCAATTCGCAAGCAAACAGTGGTCATCAATGGTGTGTCTAAAATCTATGCCATGACAGGTTGGCGGATTGGCTATGCCGTTGGAGAAGCAAACATTATTGCTGCCATGTCCAAGATTGCAGGTCAAACAACTTCGAATCCGTCAGCAGTAGCCCAGTATGCAGCAGTTGAGGCTCTATCAGGTGAGCAAGATACTGTAGAAAGCATGCGTCAGGCTTTTGAGGAACGTCTCAATACCATCTATCCCCTTCTTGCTGAGGTGCCAGGATTTGAAGTGCTCAAACCGCAAGGAGCTTTCTATCTCTTCCCAAATGTCAAAAAAGCTATGGAGATGAAAGGCTATACAGATGTGACAGATTTTACAACCGCTATCCTAGAAGAAGCCGAAGTGGCCTTGGTAACAGGAGCAGGATTCGGAGCACCAGAAAATGTCCGCCTCAGCTATGCGACAGACCTAGACACGCTTAAAGAAGCAGTTAAACGCTTGAAAGCATTTATGGGTAGTGAGAATGATTGATCATTTTGAGATTAAGGTAAAGGATTTACAAATTTCAGAAGGATTTTATAAGAGTTTTCTCGCTCCTTTGGGCTATAAATTGGCTTTTAAGACTAGTTCTCTAATCAGTTTTCTTGCCCCGAACAGCCCTCATCCTGGTGGTGATTTTTGGCTGGCTCAGGGGACACAAGATCCTATTCACTTTGCTTTTTTAGCAGAAAATAAGGAAGAAGTTCAGGCTTGTTATGAGGCTGGTTTAGAGGCAGGTGGGCGAGACAATGGGGCTCCTGATTATCGCAGTGAGCATCCGATTTACTACGCTGCTTTTGTGATTGACCCAGATGGGAACAATATAGAAGTGGTTTGCCATAAAGAATAAAAAAGAAAAAGGAAAAATAATGACAAAACGTGTAACGATTATTGATGTAAAAGACTATGTTGGTCAGGAAGTGACGATTGGCGCTTGGGTTGCCAACAAATCAGGAAAAGGGAAAATTGCCTTCTTGCAATTGCGTGATGGAACAGCCTTCTTCCAAGGTGTGGCTTTTAAACCAAACTTTGTCGAAAAATTTGGTGAAGAAGTAGGACTTGAGAAGTTTGATGTCATCAAACGCTTGAGCCAAGAAACGTCTGTTTATGTGACAGGTATTGTCAAAGAGGACGAACGTTCTAAATTTGGCTATGAGTTGGACATCACAGACATCGAAGTGATCGGTGAATCTCAAGACTACCCAATCACACCAAAAGAACACGGTACAGACTTTTTGATGGACAACCGTCACTTGTGGCTCCGTTCTCGTAAGCAGGTGGCCGTGATGCAAATCCGTAACGCTATTATCCATGCAACTTATGAGTTCTTTGACAAGAACGGTTTCATGAAATTTGACAGCCCAATTCTTTCAGGAAATGCGGCAGAAGATTCAACAGAACTCTTTGAAACGGACTACTTCGGAACGCCAGCCTACTTGAGCCAATCAGGTCAGCTTTACCTAGAAGCAGGTGCTATGGCTCTTGGTCGTGTCTTTGACTTTGGTCCAGTTTTCCGTGCTGAAAAATCAAAAACGCGCCGTCACTTGACCGAGTTCTGGATGATGGATGCAGAGTACTCATACTTGACACATGATGAGTCGCTTGACTTGCAAGAAGCTTATGTGAAAGCTCTTCTACAAGGTGTTCTTGACCGTGCGCCTCAAGCCTTGGAAACCTTGGAACGTGATACAGAGCTCTTGAAACGCTACATTGCAGAGCCATTCAAACGTATCACTTACGATCAAGCCATTGACCTCTTGCAAGAACATGAGAATGATGAAGACGCTGACTACGAACATCTTGAGCATGGTGATGACTTTGGTTCACCACATGAAACTTGGATTTCAAACCACTTTGGTGTGCCAACTTTTGTCACGAACTACCCAGCAGCCATCAAGGCCTTCTATATGAAACCAGTTCCTGGAAATCCAGAGCGCGTGCTTTGTGCAGACTTGCTTGCTCCAGAAGGTTACGGAGAAATCATCGGTGGTTCTATGCGTGAGGAAGACTATGATTCCCTTGTCGCTAAGATGGATGAACTTGGCATGGACCGTACAGAGTATGAATTCTACCTTGACCTTCGTAAATACGGTACAGTTCCACACGGTGGATTTGGTATCGGTATCGAGCGTATGGTAACCTTCGCAGCAGGAACAAAACATATCCGTGAAGCCATTCCATTCCCACGTATGTTACACCGTATTAAACCATAAGAACAGGAAAACGCCCATGTGGCGTTTTTTTCGAATTCCAGAGTTTTTACTTGCGTAAAAAAATTTTTTCTAGTATAATAGTTTATTGTGAGCGAACCTCACTTACCCCTTGCAAAGTCTTGGGGTCATTAGACCAAAAGGAGGAACATATCAATGGCTAAATACGAAATTCTTTATATCATTCGTCCAAACATTGAAGAAGAAGCTAAAAACGCTTTGGTAGCACGTTTTGACTCTATTTTGACTGACAACGGTGCAACTGTTGTTGAATCAAAAACTTGGGAAAAACGTCGTCTTGCATACGAAATCCAAGATTTCCGTGAAGGACTTTACCACATCGTTAACGTTGAAGCAAACGACGATGCAGCTCTTAAAGAGTTTGACCGTCTTTCAAAAATCAACGCTGACATTCTTCGTCACATGATCGTCAAAATTGACGCGTAAGAAGGTAAACTATGATTAACAATGTTGTACTTGTAGGGCGTATGACACGTGACGCTGAGTTGCGTTATACCCCATCAAATGTAGCAGTTGCGACTTTTACTCTTGCAGTAAACCGTACATTTAAGAGTCAAAATGGCGAACGTGAGGCTGATTTTATCAATGTCGTTATGTGGCGCCAACAGGCTGAAAACCTTGCTAACTGGGCTAAAAAAGGCTCACTTATCGGGGTGACAGGTCGTATCCAGACTCGTAGTTACGATAACCAGCAAGGACAACGTGTCTACGTGACAGAGGTCGTGGCTGAGAATTTCCAAATGTTGGAAAGCCGTAGTGTGCGTGAGGGTCACACAGGTGGAGCTTATTCTGCACCAACTGCAAACTATTCAGCGCCTACAAATTCAGTACCAGACTTTTCACGTGATGAAAATCCATTTGGAGCAACAAACCCATTGGATATTTCAGATGATGATTTACCATTCTAATGGACAACTAAAATTATAAAGGAGAAAAAACATGGCTCAACAACGTCGTGGCGGATTCAAACGCCGTAAAAAAGTTGATTACATCGCAGCAAACAAAATTGAATATGTTGATTACAAAGATACTGAGCTTCTTAGCCGTTTCGTTTCAGAACGTGGGAAAATCCTTCCTCGTCGTGTAACAGGAACTTCAGCTAAAAACCAACGTAAAGTAACAACAGCTATCAAACGCGCTCGCGTAATGGCTTTGATGCCTTTCGTAAACGAAGATTAAAGAAAAGACCCGGTTGGGTCTTTTTTTCACGAGCCTTGAAATGAGAGAGCGAGTTGAGGTTCAGTGGACCTCTTTTTCAGACCCGGTTGGGTCTTTTTTCACAAGTTTTGACATGAGAGAGCGAGTTAGGTTCAGTGGACCTCTTTTTCATGAGCTTGAAAACAAGAAAGCGAATTAAGACCCCGACGGGTCTTTTTTCACGAGCCTTGAAATGAAAGAGCGAGTTAGGTTCAGTGGACCTCTTTTTCATGAGCTTGAAAACAAGAAAGCGAATTAAGACCCCGACGGGTCTTTTTTTCACGAGCTTTGAAATGAGAGAGCGAGTTGAGGTCCAGTGGACCTCTTTTTCATGAGCTTGGAAACAAGAATGCGAATTAAGACCCCGACGGGTCTTTTTTCACGAGATAGTTTTTTTCTGACCTTGGCGTGCTATAATAGTAATAGAAAGAGTAAAGGTGGGTAAGTCAAAGATGAATTGTACGATTAGAAATATGATTAAGTCTGATATTGAATCCTTATCTCATGGCTTTATGAATCAAGGTTGGCCTGGTAGAGAGGAAATTTTGGCTAGATATTTTCTGGAACAGGAAAGTGGGGAGAGAGAAGTCTTAGTTGCAGAGATTGATGGTGCTGTAGCGGGCTACGTTACCATTTTACCTTTGGCTAAACATGGTCCTTTTGCAGAAGTCTATCCAGAATTATCAGATTTTAATGTGTTTGAGCCTTTTAGAAATCAAGGGATTGGGAATCAATTGCTAGAAGAAGCAGAAAAACGAGTCAAGTTTGTTTCGAGTAAGGTCACTCTTGGTGTAGGTTTGCACTTAGGCTATGGCCCTGCCCAGAGATTGTATATCAGACGGGGCTACATTCCAGATGGGACAGGTGTCTGGTATCGAAATCAACCCTTGGAAATGAATGCTACTATTCAAAATAATGATGATTTAGTTCTGTACTTATCCAAGAAGTTCGAATAAGAGATAGCGAATTTCTTTGAAAATAGGGGATTTAGCTACTTTATGGTATAATGGAAAGAGTTAGATTGAAAGAGGTAGTGAGATGGATGCGAAATTAAGATACAAGGCAAAGAAGATTAAAATCGTCTTTTTTGATATTGATGATACATTGCGGAATTCAAAGACAGGTTTTATTCCGGCTTCAATCCCAGCTGTTTTTAAGCAATTACGTGAGAAAGGAATTTTGACAGGTATTGCTTCTGGACGAGGGATTTTTGGTGTCGTGCCAGAAATTCGTGAACTCAAGCCTGACTTTTTTGTAACCTTAAATGGTGCCTATATTGAAGATAAAAAAGGTCAGGTCATTTATCAACATCAGATTGAGAAGTCTGATGTTGAGGAGTATATCTCTTGGGCTAAGCAAGAGGGAATTGAGTATGGTTTGGTTGGGAGTCATGATGCCAAGTTGTCGACTCGCACCGATATGATTAGTGAGGCTATCAATCCAATTTATCCTGATTTAGATGTGGATCCAGATTTCCATGAGAAAGAAGACATCTATCAGATGTGGACTTTTGAAGATAAGGGCGATGACTTACACTTGCCTGACAGTCTCTCAGATAAACTTCGCATGGTTCGTTGGCACCAACATTCGTCTGATATTGTTCCGATTTCAGGCTCCAAAGCGACGGGTGTGGAAAAGGTTGTGGAACACCTTGGCTTGAAACCAGACAACGTTATGGTTTTTGGAGATGGGCTGAATGACTTGGAACTCTTTGATTATGTTGGAATCAGCGTTGCAATGGGAATTTCTCATGATAACATCAAAGAAAAAGCAGATTATATAACAAAAACACTAGAAGAAGATGGCATTTTTGATGCCTTAGAAGGATTTGGTATGGTAGAAAAAGAATTGCATTTCCCACAAGTAGACATTGAAACAGTAGAAGGTCCTCTTGCGACCATTAAGACCAATCACGGAGACTTGCGTATCAAGCTCTTCCCTGAACATGCTCCTAAAACAGTGGCTAACTTTGTTGCACTTTCAAAAGATGGCTACTATGATGGTGTCATTTTCCACCGTATTATCAAGGACTTTATGATTCAAGGTGGAGACCCAACTGGAACTGGTATGGGTGGCGAGTCAATCTACGGCGAATCATTTGAGGATGAATTCTCAGAAGGACTTTACAATATCCGTGGTGCTCTTTCCATGGCCAATGCTGGTCCAAATACCAACGGCAGTCAGTTCTTTATCGTGCAAAATCAACATTTGCCTTATTCTAAGAAAGAAATTGTTCGTGGTGGTTGGCCAGAACCGATTGCGGAAATCTATGCCAACCAAGGAGGAACTCCTCACCTAGACCGCCGTCACACGGTTTTTGGTCAGTTAGCTGATGAAGCATCTTACGCAGTCTTGGATGCCATTGCTGCTGTTGAGACGGGGGCGATGGACAAGCCAGTTGAAGATGTTGTGATTGAAACAATTGAAATCGAGGACTAAGATGAAAATCGGTGATAAGCTAAAGGGTCGTATTACAGGGATTCAGCCCTACGGTGCCTTTGTTGAGCTAGAGACAGGTGATACGGGGCTGATTCATATTTCAGAGATTCGGACAGGCTTTATTGAAAATATCCATGAAGCCTTGAAAGTTGATGAAGAGGTTCAAGTTCAAGTAGTGGATTTAGATGAATTTACAGGGAAAGCAAGTCTTTCTATCCGCACTTTGGAGGAAGAAAAGCACCAGTTTCCGAGACGG
The DNA here is from genome assembly GCF_013277375.1 of Streptococcus sp. 3613. Classification (NCBI taxonomy): domain Bacteria; kingdom Bacillati; phylum Bacillota; class Bacilli; order Lactobacillales; family Streptococcaceae; genus Streptococcus; species Streptococcus sp. 3613. Next base: position 22,339 of record NZ_VMMV01000036.1, on the reverse strand, counting down.
AGACGCTTTTCAAGCGACCGTTTTAACTACGGCTTTGCGCCTCTTAAACGAATGATGCCAATTTGGACTAGAGAAGCCTTGCACTATTTAAAAAAGAAGAAGTAGTTTAGAATTTTATATTTTTTGTAATGTTAATATAAATCTGCTATAATAGAACCATGGAAGAAGAACAATTATTAAAATCAGGGGAGCGAATTAACCAGCTCTTCTCAACAGATATCAAAATTATTCAAAATAGAGAGGTTTTTAGCTATTCGGTGGATAGTGTTCTCTTGTCACGCTTTCCACGTTTTCCTAAAAAGGGCTTGATAGTGGATTTCTGCGCTGGGAATGGAGCAGTGGGGCTATTTGCTAGCACTCGTACTCAGGCACAGATTTTGGCTGTTGAGATTCAGGAGCGTTTGGCGGATATGGCTGAGCGCTCTGTCCGTTTGAATGGTTTGGAAGAGCAGATGGAGGTCATCTGTGATGATTTGAAAAATATGCCTGCTTATATCCAGGGAAGTAAGGTGGATATGATTTTGTGTAATCCGCCCTATTTCAAGGTGGATCCTCATTCAAACCTGAACGAGAGTGAACATTATCTCTTGGCGCGACATGAAATCACGACCAATTTGCAGGAAATCTGTCGTAGTGCCCAGAGTATTCTCAAATCTAATGGGCGTTTGGCCATGGTTCATCGTCCTGATCGACTTCTGGATATTTTGGATACGTTACAACGGCATAATCTAGCCCCTAAGCGTCTGCAATTTGTCTATCCAAAAAAGGAAAAGGAAGCCAATATGCTCTTGATTGAAGCTATCAAGGATGGTTCAACAAGTGGCTTTAAGGTCTTACCACCTCTCATTGTTCACAATGATGATGGCTCTTATACGCCGGAACTCGAAGAGATTTATTATGGATTATAAGGCTTATATGTATGTGCTGGAGTGCCGTGACGGATCCTACTATACAGGCTATACGACTGATGTGAAGAGACGCCTCGCTGTCCATAATAGTGGGAAGGGAGCCAAATACACACGAGCACGCTTGCCAGTCAAACTCATCTATGCTCAAGGTTTTGCCAGTAAGGAAGAAGCCATGTCGGCAGAAGCCCTTCTCAAGCGTAAGAAACGACCACAGAAGGAGCAATTTTTATCTGAAAATCAAGATAGAAATTTACTCAGTTATTTTGAAGAATTGTGAGGAGCCCTTTGACTCCTCTTACTTTTGTCAAAAAGCGAAAAAAATGCTACAATAAAGAGAATAAACAAAATGAGGTATTATCATGTATAAGATTCTAGTATTTGGTCACCAAAATCCAGACTCAGATGCCATCGGGTCGTCTGTAGCCTTTGCCTACCTTGCAAAAGAAGCTTACGGTTTGGATACGGAAGCTGTTGCTCTTGGAACTCCAAATGAAGAAACAGCCTTTGTCTTGAACTATTTTGGTGTAGAAGCACCGCGTGTTATTACTTCTGCCAAAGCAGAAGGAGCAGAGCAAGTTATCTTGACTGACCACAATGAATTCCAACAATCTGTATCAGATATCGCTGAAGTAGAAGTTTATGGTGTGGTGGACCACCACCGTGTGGCTAATTTTGAAACTGCAAGCCCACTTTACATGCGTTTGGAGCCAGTTGGTTCAGCGTCTTCAATCGTTTATCGTATGTTCAAAGAACATGGTGTAGCTGTGCCTAAAGAGATTGCTGGTTTGATGCTTTCAGGTTTGATTTCAGATACCCTTCTTTTGAAATCACCAACAACACATCCAACAGATAAGATTATTGCTCCTGAATTGGCTGAATTGGCTGGTGTAAACTTGGAAGAGTATGGCTTGGCTATGCTGAAAGCTGGTACAAACTTGGCTAGCAAATCTGCTGACGAATTGATTGACATCGATGCTAAGACTTTTGAATTGAACGGAAATAATGTCCGTGTTGCCCAAGTAAACACAGTGGACATCGCTGAAGTATTGGAACGCCAAGCAGAAATTGAAGCTGCAATGCAAGCTGCTAACGAAGCAAACGGTTACTCTGACTTTGTCTTGATGATTACAGATATAGTCAACTCAAACTCAGAAATCCTAGCACTTGGTGCTAACATGGATAAGGTTGAAGCAGCCTTCAACTTCAAACTTGAAAACAATCATGCCTTCCTTGCTGGTGCCGTTTCACGTAAGAAACAAGTTGTACCTCAATTGACTGAAAGCTTTAATGCGTAAGATTTTAGGTGTCAGTTCAAAATCGGAAAGTCTAGTTTGCCTTATATCGAAAGGAGTTTCGGCTCCTTTTTTTCTAGGAGTGAAGCATGTTAGCAAATGGCGATTTGATTTTTGTGAGAGATGAGTCAGATATGGGACAGGCCATCCAGACTTCCACAGGCAACTATAACCATGTTGTCATTTATTTGGATGGGATGATTTACCACGCTAGTGGACAGGCTGGTGTTGTCTGTCAAGAACCTGCAGACTTCTTTGAGCCCAATCACTTGTACGACCTCTATGTTTACCCAGAAATGGATATCCAGTCGGTGAAGGAAAAAGCTTGCAAACATCTAGGGGCTCCCTACAATGCTTCTTTCTATCCAGATGGAGCTGGTTTTTACTGTTCCCAGTACATGGTAGAAATTCTCCCCATTTTTGAAACTATTCCCATGAAATTTAGGGATGGGGAGCAGGAGATTAGTGACTTTTGGAGAGAGTATTACAGAGAACTAGGTCTGCCTGTTCCTCTGAACCAAGCTGGTACCAATCCTAGTCAGTTGGCAGCATCGCCTCTGTTAGAATGTAAAGAAAGGAATCTTCATGATTCAGATTTTTAATCCATCTCGTTTGACGAGACAGCCATTTTTTGGAGAATTGATCCGCTATCTGGACCAGCATGATGATGTGATTTTACGGGAAATTAAGGCCAAGTTTCCAGATGTAGCAGTTGACAAACTCATGGAAGAGTATATAAAGGCAGGCTTGATTCTACGGGAAAATAAGCGTTATTACCTCAATCTTCCTATGCTTGAATCACTTGATAGTCTTGAACTGGATCAAGAGATTTTTGTCAGAGAAGCTAGTCCGGTCTATCAAGCCTTGTTGGAGCAGCGTTTTGAGACGGAATTATGCAATCAAACCAATGCAGCTATTTTAGTTGAAAAGACGGACTTTGCAAGATCAAAAATGACCCTGTCCAATTATTTCTACAAGGTCAAACATCAGTATCCTTTGACAGAAAAACAGCAGGAACTTTATGACATTTTAGGAGATGTTAATCCTGAGTATGCCCTCAAATACATGACAACTTTTTTGCTAAAATTTCTCAAAAAAGATCAACTGATGCAGAAACGCCGTGATATCTTTGTGGACAGTTTAGTTGTCCTGGGTTATATAGTCCAAAATGAAGATGGAAAGTATGAGTTGGCTGTCGATTTTGACAAGGAGAGATTAACTTTCTATTTAGTGTGATTGCTTTTTCTGAGCACATTGTTTGACTTTATCTATCGATAAGTTTATACTAATGTAACCGATAACACATATCGGAATAAAACTAAAGGAGACAATCATATGTCACTTGAAAACAAATTGGAACAAGCAACAGGCGCTGTCAAAGAAGGTTTTGGTAAAGTTACTGGAGACAGCAAGACAGAACTTGAAGGAGCTGTTGAAAAAACAGTTGCTAAGGCAAAAGAAGTAGTTGAAGATGCTAAAGGTGCTGTAGAAGGTGCCGTTGAAGGTTTGAAAAACGTTTTTACTAAAGAATAGGAAAAAATCAAGGGTTTCATTTTCCCTTGATTTTTTTTACAATCCTTATAAATAATTTTCTGCTACGACTGCATCTCCAGGATAGGCTTCTTTTTTTCCTTGGACGATTTGGTAGCAATCAGCTCCCTTACCAGCAATAATAACTGCATCTAATTCGTGATTTGTGATAGCCATAGCTGCCTTGATGGCCTCTTGGCGATCCGCAATTTTTTCAACAGGATGATTGATGTAGCTACTGATTTCATCTGCAATGGCCATTGGGTCTTCATAGTTGGGGTCATCAGCAGTCAAAAAGACTTGAATCTCAGGATGTTGATTGAGGAGGAGGCCAAAGTTCTTACGACGACTTTCTCCCTTGTTTCCTGTTGAACCCAGAACCAAAGCAATCTTTCCAGTTTGATGAGTTTCAACCACATTGATGAGTTTTTTCAGACTATCCCCATTGTGGGCGTAGTCGATGAAGACCTTGGCGCCATTTTTCTGGGTGAGGACTTCCATACGACCAGGAACGCGGGTTGCAGCGATGCCTTTTTTGATGTCCTCAAGACTTGCTCCGAGACGGAGACAAGCAAGTCCAGCAGCAACTGCATTTTCTTGGTTGAAGTTGCCAATGAGTTGGATATCATAATCACCAGCGAGTTTACCCGTAGCTGAAAAGCTAAAGGCTTTGGAATTCTCGATTTGATTATTTGATTGGCTACCATAGAAATCATGGTCTTGATTTTCCACTTGTTCTTTCAAGACAGAAAAGTGGTCCATGTCACTGTTAACGATGACTGCTCGGCTATTTTCCATCAAGAGACGTTTGTGGTAGAAGTAGTCTTCAAAGCTAGGGTGTTCAATCGGGCCGATATGGTCTGGGCTGATATTGAGGAAAACTCCCACATCAAAGGTTAGACCATAGACACGTTTGACCAGATAGGCTTGACTGGAGACTTCCATGATGAGGTGGGTACGGTCATTTTGTACAGCTTGATGCATCATATCAAAGAGGTCAATACTCTCAGGAGTTGTCAATGCAGACTTAAAGAAAGTCTTGCCATCTAAAGTCGTATTCATGGTTGACAAGAGGGCGGTTGGGTGGCGTTGAGATAGGATGTTGTAAGCAAAGTAAGCTGCTGTTGTCTTACCCTTGGTTCCAGTAAAGGCAAGGAGTTTGAGTTTTTCCTGTGGATTTCCATAAAATTCCATAGCAATCAGACTCATAGCTTTCTTGATATCGCTGACGATAATGGCAGGAATACCAACCTCATAGTCCTTTTCAGCAACATACCAACCGAGTCCTTGAGAGATGGCAGAAAGCAGAAATACCTTCTTAAAGGCAGCACCCTTGACGAAAAAGAGGCTCTTTTCTTTGGCCTTGCGGCTGTCATAACAGATACTATCAAAAACAACTTCGCTGTAGTTGTAGTGATAATGTCCTTGGTCGATAATCTCACGGAAGAGACCATCTTTCTTTAAAATATCTAATATGGTTTCAATCTTTATCATACTTTCTATTGTAAACCGAAAGTCGCAAATTTACAAGTAACAAGGAAAAGTTTATAATGGAAGATAAGGAGTGTTTCCTAGTTATCAAAATTGAATGAGGAATCTATGTCGCACGAAAACAATCACCAGCAGGCCCAGATGTTACGGGGGACTGCTTGGCTAACGGCTAGTAACTTTATCAGTCGCCTGCTTGGGGCCATCTATATTATCCCTTGGTACATCTGGATGGGGTCTTATGCGGCTACGGCCAATGGTCTCTTTACCATGGGTTACAATATCTATGCTTGGTTCTTGCTGGTTTCAACAGCAGGTATTCCGGTTGCAGTGGCCAAGCAAGTTGCCAAGTACAATACCATGAGAGAAGAGGAGCATAGCTTTGCCCTGATTCGGAGCTTTTTAGGCTTTATGACAGGACTAGGCCTGGTTTTTGCTTTAGTTTTGTATCTCTTTGCTCCTTGGCTAGCAGACTTGTCTGGCGTGGGCAAAGACTTGATCCCAATCATGCAAAGCTTGGCTTGGGGAGTCTTGATTTTCCCGTCTATGAGTGTTATCCGAGGATTTTTCCAAGGGATGAATAATCTCAAACCTTATGCCATGAGCCAAATTGCTGAGCAGGTCATTCGTGTTATCTGGATGCTCCTAGCAACCTTTATCATTATGAAACTTGGTTCAGGAGATTACCTAGTAGCGGTTACCCAATCCACCTTTGCTGCCTTTGTCGGCATGGTAGCTAGTTTTGCAGTTTTGATTTATTTCCTTGCTCAAGAAGGCTTACTCAAAAGAGTCCTTGAAACAGGAGATAAGATTAACAGCAAGCATCTTTTGATCGATACCATTAAGGAAGCCATTCCTTTTATCTTGACAGGGTCTGCCATCCAGCTCTTCCAGATTTTGGACCAGCTGACCTTTATCAATAGTATGAGCTGGTTTACCAACTACAGCAATGAGGACTTGGTTATCATGTTTTCTTATTTCTCAGCCAATCCTAATAAAATCACGATGATTTTGATTTCTGTTGGGGTTTCTATTGGGAGTGTAGGCTTGCCACTTTTGACTGAAAACTATATCAAGGGAGACTTGAAGGCAGCTTCTCGTCTCGTTCAGGACAGTCTCACCCTACTCTTTATGTTTCTGCTACCAGCAACGGTTGGAGTGGTCATGGTAGGAGAACCTCTTTATACAGTCTTTTATGGCAAGCCAGATAGTTTGGCCATGGGCTTGTTTGTCTTTGCAGTTTTGCAGTCTATTATTTTAGGCTTGTACATGGTCTTGTCTCCAATGCTTCAGGCTATGTTCCGCAACCGTAAGGCCGTTCTCTATTTTATCTATGGTTCTATTGCCAAGCTGGTCTTGCAACTGCCTACCATCGCCCTTTTCCACAGTTATGGTCCCTTGATTTCAACAACCATCGCTCTTATCATTCCTAACGTCTTGATGTATCGGGATATTTGTAAAGTAACGGGTGTTAAGCGCAAGGTGATTGTGAAGCGAATCATTTTAATCAGTTTGCTGACCCTAGTCATGTTTCTGTTAATAGGAACCATCCAGTGGCTGTTAGAATTTTTCTTCCAACCAAGTGGACGTTTGTGGAGCTTCTTTTATGTAGCTCTTGTCGGTGCCATGGGGGGTGGACTCTACGGATTCATGAGTCTCTATACTCGTCTCTTAGATAAGGTTATTGGACAGGCCAAAGCTGCCCAGTTGCGAGCAAAATTTAAGTTTTCTTAAGATAGCATTTATAAATAAAAGGAATAAGTTGAACAATCTTTTAGGAGAACTTGAAACTTATTCTTTTTTTTAGCGTCAAAACAGCTAAAATTATCTTTTAAGAGTAGAAGATGAGGCCTTTTTCGATTTTTTTGGACAAAATCATTGACTAAACAAACTAAACGTTGTATAATAAAACAAATCTTTAAAGCAGGAGGTTCTGGAAATGAAAAAGTCTAAGAGCAAATATCTAACCTTGGCAGGTCTTGTCCTGGGTACAGGAGTTTTATTGAGCGCGTGCGGAAATTCTAGCACGGCGACAAAAACATACAACTATGTTTATTCAAGTGACCCATCTAGCTTGAACTATCTAGCAGAGAACCGCGCAGCAACATCCGATATTGTTGCAAATTTGGTAGACGGGTTATTAGAAAATGACCAATATGGGAATATTATTCCATCATTAGCAGAGGATTGGACTGTTTCTCAGGACGGTTTGACCTATACCTACAAACTTCGCAAGGATGCCAAGTGGTTTACTTCTGAGGGAGAAGAATATGCGCCTGTAACTGCCCAGGATTTTGTGACAGGTTTGCAATATGCAGCTGATAAAAAATCAGAAGCCTTGTATCTAGTGCAGGACTCTGTTGCTGGTTTGGATGACTATATCACTGGTAAAACAAGCGACTTTTCAACTGTTGGTGTCAAGGCACTTGATGACCAAACGGTTCAATATACTTTGGTTAAACCAGAACTTTACTGGAATTCAAAAACACTCGCAACGATACTTTTTCCTGTTAATGCAGATTTCTTGAAATCAAAAGGGGATGATTTTGGGAAGGCGGATCCATCTAGTATTTTGTACAATGGACCTTTCTTGATGAAAGCACTTGTCTCAAAATCTGCTATTGAATATAAGAAAAACCCTAATTACTGGGATGCTAAGAATGTCTTTGTAGACGATGTGAAATTGACCTACTATGATGGTAGCGACCAAGAATCACTGGAACGTAATTTTACAGCTGGTGCTTATACTACGGCTCGTCTTTTTCCTAACAGCTCCAGCTATGAAGGGATTAAAGAAAAATACAAAAACAATATCATCTATAGTATGCAAAATTCAACTTCATATTTCTTTAATTTTAACCTAGATAGGAAGTCTTACAATTATACTTCTAAAACAAGTGACATTGAAAAGAAATCGACTCAGGAAGCAGTTCTCAATAAAAACTTCCGTCAGGCTATCAATTTTGCTTTTGACAGAACATCTTATGGGGCTCAGTCTGAAGGGAAAGAAGGTGCAACAAAGATTTTGCGTAACCTAGTGGTTCCTCCAAACTTTGTCAGTATCAAGGGAAAAGACTTTGGTGAAGTTGTAGCCTCTAAGATGGTCAACTATGGTAAGGAATGGCAAGGTATCAACTTTGCGGATGGTCAAGACCCTTACTACAATCCTGAGAAAGCCAAGGCTAAGTTTGCGGAAGCTAAGAAAGAACTCGAAGCAAAGGGTGTTCAATTCCCAATCCACTTGGATAAGACTGTGGAAGTAACAGATAAAGTGGGCATACAAGGAGTTAGTTCTATCAAACAATCAATTGAATCTGTTTTAGGTTCTGATAATGTAGTGATTGACATTCAGCAATTAACATCAGATGAGTTTGACAGTTCAGGCTACTTTGCTCAAACAGCTGCTCAGAAAGATTATGATTTATATCATGGCGGTTGGGGACCTGATTATCAAGACCCGTCAACCTATCTCGATATTTTTAATACTAATAGTGGAGGATTTCTGCAAAATCTTGGACTAGAGCCTGGTGAGGCCAATGACAAGGCTAAGGCAGTTGGACTGGATGTCTATACTCAAATGTTGGAAGAAGCTAATAAAGAGCAAGATCCAGCCAAACGTTATGAGAAATATGCTGATATTCAAGCTTGGTTGATTGATAGTTCTTTAGTTCTTCCAAGTGTTTCGCGTGGGGGAACACCATCATTGAGAAGAACCGTACCATTTGCTGGTGCCTATGGTTTAACCGGTACAAAAGGGGTTGAATCATATAAATACCTCAAAGTACAAGATAAGATTGTCACAACAGACGAATATGCAAAAGCCAGAGAAAAATGGTTGAAAGAAAAAGAAGAATCCAATAAAAAAGCCCAAGAAGAATTGGCAAAACATGTCAAATAAAATCTAATTGTAGATAAGTTTGTGTAAGAAGTCTTTGTGCTTAAAAACGCATAATATCAGGTATATAAAATCCTAGATGTTATGCGTTTTGTTATAGGAAGATTTATTAGATTTTATCCTCAAATTGAGTTATTCCTGACTTTATCCGTTGAAATATTATAAGGAGTATTTATGAAATTAAAATTATTAAGAGTAGATACTAAGGTGATTATGGGGAGTTTCTTCCTTGTTCTGTCTAGTCTACTTGCTTTGTTGCTTCCCCTTATCTTAAAGGGTTTAATAGATGGGAGTTCTATTGAAAATATAGGTTCCAAAGTATTTCAATCGTTTTTGATTTTTATTGGTCAAGCCTTGTTTTCTTCTATTGGTTACTATCTGTTTAGTCAATCGGGTGAAAAAAAGATAGCAAAAATCAGGAAAAAAGTGATAGAGGGGTTGATTTATGCAGAGAAATCCTTCTTTGATAAGAGCCAAAGTGGGGAGTTGACTTCTGCCATTGTCAATGACACGAGTGTCATTCGTGAGTTTTTAATTACGACTTTCCCAAATATTATTTTGAGTTTAGTTATGGTACTTGGTTCCATCATAGTCTTATTTAGTCTTGATTGGAATCTTTCTCTACTTTTATTCATCACTCTTCCTTGTATGATGTTTATTATCTTGCCCCTTTCCAATATCAGTGAAAAGTATAGTCGTCGTTTACAGGAGGAAATCGGATTTTTAACAGGGCAATTGACTGAAAAGATTCAAGAACATGAATTAATTAAGACTAACCAAGCAGAGAAAAGTGTACAGGATGTTTTGGATAATTGTATTGAAAGGGTACAAAACAATTCACTGAAATCAGATAGGATTACTTCTTTTGAGACCCCGTTTGCTCTCTTATTTATCTTTGCGACTATAGCTGTGATGCTAACCTATGGGGGTTATCGGGTCAGCGCAGGATATATATCTGTGGGAACCTTGGTTTCGTTTTTGATTTACCTCTTTCAATTACTTAATCCTATTAGTAATATAGCTAATTTTGTAACTGTTTATTCTAGGAGTAAGGGATCTTCAGTTGCACTGGAGAACTTGCTTGCAGTTCCTAAAGAAAAATTTGAGGGAGGAAAATCGGTATCAGGACAAGGGTTGAATTTTAACCATGTCTATTTTGGTTATGATGAAAATCGACCTGTCTTAAAGGATATTACTTTCTCCATTTTCAAGGGGCAAAAAATTGCTTTTGTTGGACCATCTGGATCAGGAAAATCAACGATTGTGCGTTTGTTAGAGCGGTTTTATAAACCGCTTTCAGGAGATATTCTAATGGAGCAATCAAGTATATATGATTTTAACTTAAAAGAATGGAGAAGTAAAATCGCTTGGGTTTCACAAAATAATGCAGTCTTATCTGGCAGTATTCGTGACAATCTTTGTCTCGGTTTGAATCGCTTAGTAACTGATGATGAATTGATGAAAGTGCTAGACTTAGTATCACTAGGTGATGAGATTCGCTCCATGAAAGAGGGACTAGATACTGAGGTTGGTGAACGCGGACGACTCTTGTCAGGGGGACAAAGCCAAAGACTTCAAATAGCTAGAGCCTACTTAAAAGATGCTGAAATTCTTATATTTGATGAAGCCACTGCTAATCTTGATGCGGATTCTGAGTATGCGATTATCAGTAGCCTCTATTCTGTACTAAAGGAGAAGACGGTTGTGATTATAGCGCATCGTTTGTCAACGGTAAAAGATGTGGATTGTATTTTCTTCTTAGAGGAGGGGAAAATCACTGGCTCAGGAACTCATAAGGAACTACTGGAAAATCATGAGCGTTATGCTCGTTTTGTGCAGGAGCAAATGATAGAGTGAAGGTGTCTTTTGAGATTCACCATTTTATAGTCTATTAAAGGGAGCAGGAAAAACTCCCTTTTTATATAGTTTAAAACTATAACTAGCTCTTGAAAAGAAGAAAATGAGTTGATGAAAATAAGTGGTACAATAGTTACTATAGATTTGGAGGTATTGTATGAGCAAGGAATTACACATTAACACAATTTTGGCCCAGGCGGGTATCAAGTCAGATGAAGCGACAGGAGCTTTGGTGACACCGCTTCATTTTTCAACGACCTATCAGCATCCAGAGTTTGGTCGATCTACTGGGTTTGACTATACGCGCACTAAAAATCCAACTCGTAGTAAGGCTGAGGAAGTCTTGGCGGCTATTGAGTCAGCAGACTATGCCCTAGCGACTAGCTCAGGGATGTCAGCTATTGTACTGGCCTTTAGCGTCTTTCCAGTAGGAAGTAAGGTCTTGGCAGTGCGTGATCTTTACGGTGGTTCTTTTCGCTGGTTTAACCAAGTGGAGCAGGAAGGTCATTTTCATTTTACCTATGCCAATACAGAAAAAGAGTTGATTGCCGAGTTAGAAAAGGATGTGGATGTTCTCTATATCGAAACCCCAACCAATCCCTTAATGTTGGAATTTGATATCGAAAAACTAGCAAAATTGGCTCATGCTAAGGGTGCCAAAGTGGTGGTGGACAATACCTTCTACAGCCCTATCTACCAACGTCCGATTGAAGATGGAGCAGATATGGTTCTCCATTCAGCAACCAAGTATCTAGCAGGCCACAATGATGTCTTGGCTGGAGTGGTTGTGACCAATAGTTTAGAACTATACGAGAAGCTTTTCTACAATCTCAATACGACAGGAGCAGTCTTGTCGCCATTTGACAGTTATCAATTGATTCGTGGTCTCAAGACCTTGTCTCTTCGTATGGAGCGTTCAACAGCTAACGCCCAAGAAGTGGTTGCCTTTTTGAAGGATTCTCCAGCAGTTAAGGAAGTTCTCTACACTGGTCGTGGAGGCATGATTTCCTTTAAAGTAGCCGATGAAACACGCATTCCTCATATTTTGAACAGTCTCAAGGTCTTCTCTTTTGCGGAAAGTTTGGGTGGAGTGGAAAGTCTTATTACTTATCCAACGACTCAAACTCATGCTGATATTCCAGCAGAAGTACGCCATTCTTATGGTTTGACAGATGACCTCTTGCGCTTGTCAATTGGGATTGAGGATGCTAGAGATTTGATTGCAGATTTGCGCCAAGCCTTGGAAGGATAAGACAAAGATGGGAAAATATGATTTTACAAGCCTGCCAAACCGTTTAGGGCATCATACCTTTAAATGGAAAGAAGCAGAAACGGATAGTGAAGTCCTACCAGCTTGGATAGCGGATATGGACTTTGTAGTCTTGCCTGAAATCCGCCAAGCCGTGCAAACTTATGCGGATCAACTGGTTTATGGCTATACCTATGCCAGTGAAGAGTTAATTAAGGAAGTTCAAAAGTGGGAAGCCACACAACACGGTTACCACTTTGACAAAGAGGCTCTTGTCTTTATCGAGGGTGTGGTACCAGCCATCTCAATAGCTATTCAAGCCTTTACAAAAGAAGGCGAAGCGGTTCTGATTAACACACCTGTCTATCCACCCTTTGCTCGCAGTGTCAAGTTGAACAACCGTAGATTGATTACTAATTCCTTAGTGGAAAAGGATGGTCTGTTTGAGATTGACTTTGACCAACTTGAAAAGGATTTGGTGGAAGAGGAGGTTAAACTCTATATTCTTTGCAATCCTCACAATCCTGGTGGACGTGTTTGGGAAAAAGAAGTGTTGGAGAAGATTGGCCAACTCTGCCAAAAACACGGTGTTTTCTTGGTTTCAGATGAGATTCACCAAGATTTGACCCTCTTTGGTCACAAACACCAGTCTTTCAATACTGTCAATCCTGATTTTAAAGAATTTGCGATTGTCTTGAGCAGTGCCACTAAAACCTTTAACATCGCTGGAACAAAAAATTCCTATGCAGTTATTGAAAATCCTAAGTTGCGACTGGCTTTCCAAAAACGCCAGTTGGCCAATAATCAGCATGAAATTTCAGGCTTGGGTTATTTGGCGACAGAAGCTGCCTATCGCTATGGGAAGGATTGGTTAGAGGAACTCAAGCAAGTCTTTGAAGACCACATCAATTATGTGGTGGATTTATTTGGAAAAGAGACTAAAATCAAGGTCATGAAACCGCAAGGTACCTACTTGATTTGGCTTGACTTTTCAGCCTATGACCTGACTGATGAAACATTGCAAGAGTTGTTGAGAAATGAATCCAAGGTTATCCTCAACCGTGGTTTGGATTTTGGAGAGGAAGGAAGTCTCCATGCTCGCATCAATATAGCTATGCCCAAATCTCTGTTGCAAGAAGTCTGTCAGCGGATTGTGGCTACTTTTGCCAAACGTTAAAAATCCAGTCTTCTAGGAGAAAAGTCTTCCTAGAAGGCTATTTTCATAGGCGAAAATATGGTATAATAAAAAGATAAGGTAAAGGTGAAAATATGGCTAAATTGATTCCGGGGAAAGTCCGTATCGAAGGTGTTGCCCTTTATGAAACTGGTAAGGTTGATATCATCAAGGAAAAGAACAATCGGCTCTATGCTCGCGTTGCAGAAGAAGAACTGCGCTATAGTTTAGAGGATGATTTGGTTTTTTGTGCCTGTAATTTTTTTCAAAAGAGGGGCTACTGTGTGCATTTGGCAGCGCTAGAGCATTTTCTGAAAAATGATGAGCGTGGTCAGGAAATCTTGTGGAGTCTGGAAGAAGGTCATGAAGAAAAAGAGGCCGTTGAAACCAAGGTGACCTTGGGTGGCAAGTTTTTGGATCGAATTTTATCTCCAAAATCAGAATGCGCCTATGAGTTATCAGCTGTGGGTCAGGTGGAAGCAGGAACCAATCATATCTTGTGGACTCTGAGAATCGGCCAAATCAATAGCCAAAAATACTATGTCATTCGAGATATTCCACTTTTCTTAAGGATTGTCGAGCAGAGAAAGTCTTATATGATTGGCAAAACTTATGAGGAATCCTTGTCTTGGGAAGCCTTTGATGAGGCTAGTCAAGAACTTCTGACTTTCTTGCGTGGACTGATGGAGGAAGGACAGGCTCCAGACCTCTTTTTCCAAAACCAAGGTCGGCATCTCTTTTTTCCTCTGACCTTTTTTGAGCAGGGTGTGAATTTACTGGTGACCTTGCCTCATTTTCAATTTGACCATCAAGTGGATAGCTATCAGGTTCTACTTTTTCAGGATATGCATGCTGATGCCAATCTATTTGCCTTTACAGTAACAGAATACTCGGATTATTTTGAAATGGAAATCAGAGAGAGTCCAAGAGTTAATGCCTTTTATCAGGGAGCTGTGCTGTTCCATAAAGGACAGGTTTATTTTCAAACAGACCAGCAGATGCGTCTTCTCAAGGAAATCAAAGCGTTGCCTTTGGATCAACATGGGAAAAAATACCTGCAATTTGATAGCAGTGACCGAGACAAATTGGCCTCCTGTCTGACTCTTTTTATCCAGATGGGCCCCGTTTCAGCTCCAGAACGTCTACAAATCAAAACTTTTGCGCCCTCTTTTTACTTTGACAGGGAAGAAGATAATCGGATTCGTTTAGAAATTCAGTTTGATTATGGAAATAGACAGGTATCTAGCCGACAAGAGCTAGAAGAATTACCATTTTCAAGTGACGCGGACTTAGAAGAAAGAATTTTCCAAGTCTGTTTGGCTGCGGGCTTTGAAGCCGATTTTCAATCTTGGCGTCAGGCCCTAAAAGCAGAGTCTGTCTATCATTTCTTCCACGAAATCATTCCAGTCTTTGAAAAACTCGGGAATGTTGACCTATCAGACAAGTTAGAAGAACTCTATAACCTAGCAAGCCCTCAAGTGCAGATTGCTTCCAAGGGAGGTCTCTTGGAAATCCAATTTGATTTTCAAGATATTGCCCAAGAGGAAATTGATCAAGCCATGCAGGCCTTGGTTGCCAATCAAGATTTTTACATTGATTCGTCCAATCGAGTCTACTTTTTCGATGAAGAAACCAAGAAAATTCGCCAAAATCTACAGGAACTGGGGCAGTTTGAATTAAAAGATGGGACCTTGCAGGCTCGGAAATCCTTGGCCTACAGTTTAGCTCATCTCTTTGAAGGGCGAGACCGTGTTTCTTTTTCACAAGAATTCCAGAATCTGGCTCACGACTTGACGCATCCAGAGGACTTCCCTAGACAAGCAACTCAGGTTCAGGCCGATTTGCGAGATTATCAGGAAAAGGGAATCGGCTGGCTGCAAATGCTCCATCACTATGGTTTTGGTGGAATTTTGGCTGATGATATGGGACTTGGTAAAACCCTGCAGACTATTGCTTTTTTGACCAGTCAAGTGACAAAAGAAAGTCGGGTCTTGATTTTAGCACCGTCAGGTTTGATTTACAACTGGGCAGATGAATTTCAGAAGTTTGCCCCACAGTTGGATGTGGCTGTTGTTCATGGTTTGAAAGCTAGTCGTGAAGAGATTCTTGCTGATAGCCATCAAATCTATGTGACGAGCTATGCTACCTTCCGTCAGGACAGTGAGCTTTATCAGGGGATGGCCTTTGACTTCCTTTTCTTAGATGAGGCTCAGGTCATGAAAAACGCCCAGACCAAGATTGCTCAGACTTTGAGACAATTTGTGGTGCCGTCTGTCTTTGCCTTGTCAGGAACTCCGATTGAAAACCATCTGGGTGAGTTGTGGTCTATTTTCCAAATCGTCATGCCAGGACTTTTGCCAAGCAAGAAAGAATTTATGAAATTACCAGCTGAGCGCGTTGCTCAGTTTATCAAGCCTTTCGTGATGAGGCGCAAGAAAGAAGAAGTGCTGACTGAATTGCCAGATTTGATTGAAGTAGTTTATAAGAATGAACTGGAAGACCAGCAAAAGGCTATCTACCTAGCCCAGTTGCAACAGATGAGAGATAGATTGGCTCAAGTGTCAGATCAGGAATTTCAGCGAAGTCGTGTGGAAATCTTGTCTGGTCTGATGCGCTTGCGCCAAATCTGTGACACTCCTGCCCTCTTTATGGAAGATTATCAGGGAGCCAGTGGCAAACTGGATAGTCTCCGAGACCTGCTGGTACAGGTGGCAGACGGCGGACACCGTGTCTTGATTTTCTCGCAGTTCAAGGGAATGTTGGAGAAAATTGAACAAGAACTGCCAGACTTGGGCTTGACTTCCTTTAAAATTACGGGTTCAACCCCAGCCAAGGAAAGACAAGACATGACCAAGGCCTTTAACCAAGGGGAAAGAGATGCCTTTCTGATTTCCCTCAAGGCTGGTGGTGTCGGTCTGAACCTGACAGGTGCTGATACGGTTATCTTGGTCGATCTTTGGTGGAATCCTGCTGTTGAGGCGCAAGCCATTGGCCGTGCCCATCGGATGGGTCAGGAAGAAACGGTTGAGGTCTATCGCTTGGTGACCAAGGGAACCATTGAAGAAAAAATTCAGGAACTCCAAGAACAAAAGAAACATCTGGTGTCACAAGTATTGGACGGCACAGAGTCACGTGGCAGTCTCACCCTAGCAGAAATTAGAGAAATTTTGGGAATTTCTGAAGCCAGCACTTGAAAAATCAAGACAATACGCTATAATGAAGTGTTGAAAGGAAATAGAAAATGAAACAAGAACGATTTCCATTGGTGTCAGATGACGAGGTCATGCTGACTGAAATGCCAGTCATGAACTTGTACGATGAGTCTGATCTGATCAGTAATATCAAGGGTGAGTATCGGGATAAAAATTATTTAGAATGGGCTCCTATTGCTGAAGAAAAACCAGCAAAACCGCTTGAAAAGCAAGTAGAGAAACCTAAAAAGGCTCCTTTAGGGGTAAAAAAAGAAGGAAAGAGCTATGCGGAGGTGGCGCGTGAAGAAGCGCGTGCAGACTTGAAAAAGAAACGCTCTGCTAACTATCTAACTCAGGATTTCAGCCGTGCGAGACGTCATTCTAAATCAGGCCTTCTTAGACAGGGCAACCAACCGACAACTCCTTTCCAAAAGGAAAATCCTGGTGAATTTGTCAGATATAGCCAAAAATTGACCCAGTCTCATTATATCTTAGCGGAGGAAGTTCATTCTATCCCTACCAAGAATGAAGAAGTGTCAGCACCTGCTCCAAAGAAAAACAACTATGATTTTCTAAAGAAGAGCCAAATCTACAATAAAAAAAGTAAACAAACAGAACAAGAACGTCGGGTTGCCCAAGAGTTGAATCTGACCAGAATTACAGAATAGGGGAGAAAACATGCCAAAGACATATCATTTTATCGGGATTAAGGGATCAGGGATGAGTGCCTTGGCCTTGATGTTGCACCAAATGGGGCATAAGGTACAGGGTTCAGATGTTGAAAAGTACTACTTTACTCAACGAGGTCTTGAGCAGGCAGGAATTACCATTCTTCCTTTTGATGAAAAGAATCTAGACGGTGATATGGAAATTATCGCTGGAAATGCCTTTCGTCCAGATAACAACGTCGAAATTGCCTATGCAGACCAAAATGGTATCAGCTACAAACGTTACCATGAGTTCCTAGGAAGCTTTATGCGTGACTTTGTTAGCATGGGAGTAGCAGGAGCACATGGAAAAACTTCAACGACAGGTATGTTGTCTCATGTCTTGTCTCACATCACAGATACCAGCTTCTTGATTGGGGATGGGACAGGTCGTGGTTCGGCCAATGCCAAATATTTTGTCTTTGAATCTGACGAATATGAGCGCCATTTCATGCCTTACCACCCAGAATACTCTATTATCACCAACATTGACTTTGACCATCCAGACTATTTCACAAGTCTAGAGGATGTTTTCAATGCCTTTAACGACTATGCCAAACAAATTACCAAGGGTCTTTTTGTCTATGGTGAAGATGCAGAATTGCGTAAAATTACGTCTGATGCACCAATTTATTATTATGGTTTTGAAGTAGAAGGCAATGATTTTGTAGCTAGTGATCTTCTTCGTTCAACAACTGGTTCAACCTTCACTGTTCATTTCCGTGGACAAGAATTGGGTCAATTCCACATCCCAACCTTTGGTCGTCACAATATCATGAATGCGACAACCGTTATTGGTCTTCTTTACACAGCAGGATTTGATTTGAACTTGGTGCGTGAGCACTTGAAAACATTTGCTGGTGTTAAGCGTCGTTTCACTGAGAAAATTGTCAATGATACAGTGATTATCGATGACTTTGCTCACCATCCAACAGAAATTATTGCGACCTTGGATGCGGCTCGTCAAAAATACCCAAGCAAGGAAATTGTAGCAGTCTTCCAACCGCATACCTTTACAAGAACCATTGCCTTGTTAGATGACTTTGCCCACGCTTTAAACCAAGCAGATGCTGTTTACCTAGCGCAAATTTATGGGTCAGCTCGTGAGGTAGACCATGGAGATGTCAAGGTAGAAGACCTAGCTAATAAAATCAACAAGAAACACCAAGTGATCACTGTTGAAAATGTTTCACCACTCCTTGACCATGACAATGCTGTCTATGTCTTTATGGGAGCAGGAGATATCCAAACCTATGAATATTCATTTGAACGACTCTTGTCTAACTTGACAAGCAATGTTCAATAGGTTATTCTCATGGAAATTCCAATTAAGATCATTCAGGCAAGTCAGTCTGATTTGGCTGAGATAGAGGCACTTCAAACTTCGTCTTTTCCGGCTGAAAAGCAGCAACCTTCCCATATCTTAGAAGAAAGTATCCGTAAGTGTGCGGATACCTTTCTTCTAGCTAGGGATGAAAACCAACTTTTAGGCTATATTCTATCAAGTCCCCAGTCAGACAATCCGCAATGTCTAAAAGTAGATTCTTTAGTCATTGAGTCTGACCATCAGAGACAAGGATTGGGAACACTTCTTCTTGCGGCTTTGAAAGAGGTGGCAGTTGAGCTGGATTACAAAGGGATTCGTTTGAAGAGTCCTGATGAGCTGCTTTCCTATTTTGAAATGAGCGGTTTTATTGATGAAGAAACTTCCCTTTATGAAACTAGCCAGGGTTTTAGTATGATTTGGTTTAATCCCTATTATCTGGAGGTACAATGAAGATCAGACAAGCAAGATTAGAAGATTTAGAACGTATCGTTGAGATTGAACTAGAAAATTTCTCGGTAGAAGAAGCTATTCCTCGATCTGTTTTTGAATCGCATTTGCGAGAAATTCAGACCTCTTTTCTGGTTGCGGAAAAAGTAGGTAGAATCATGGGGTACATAGAAGGGCCAGTTGGACCACACCGCCATCTGCAAGACCAGTCCTTTACAGAAGAAATAAAAGACTATAGTCATGAGCCTGGTGGTTATATCTCTGTGACCTGTCTTTCTATTGCCAAAGAAGCACAGGGCCTCGGACTTGGACAAAAATTACTAATAGCCTTGAAAGAAGTTGCTCTTGAAGATAAGAGAGATGGCATTAACCTAACCTGTCATGACTATCTCATCGCCTACTATGAAAAGCACGGATTTGTCAATGAAGGCTTGTCCCAGTCAACCTTTGCAGGGGAAACCTGGTATGATATGGTTTGGGAAACGAAAAAATAAGCTAGGAAAAGTATCATAGGTTGCTTTTCTTGGACTTTTAAGATATAATATTATGGATTGTCAACAAGGAGGAAAAACTTTTGAGTGAAAAGTCAAGAGAAGAAGAGAAATTAAGCTTTAAAGAGCAGATTCTGAGAGATTTAGAAAAAGTAAAAGGCTATGATGAAGTTCTGAAAGAAGATAAGGCAGTAGTTCGCACTCCTGCAAATGAACCTTCAGCTGAAGAACTCATGGCTGATTCCTTGTCAACGGTAGAGGAGATTATGAGAAAAGCTCCTACCGTGCCTACTCACCCAAGTCAAGATGTACCTTCTTCTCCAGCGGAAGAAAGTGGTTCAAGACCAGGACCAGGTCCAGGTCCTGTTAGACCTAAGAAATTTGAAAGAGAATACAATGAAACCCCAACAAGGGTAGCTGTTTCCTATAAGACGGCAGAGAAAAAAGCAGAACAAGCAGGTCCAGAAACACCTACGCCTGCTACAGAAACAGTGGATATCATCAGCGATACACCACGTCGTAGCCGTAGAGAAGGAGCAAAACCCGTTAAGTCTAAGAAAGAGAAGAAGTCACATGTGAAAGCTTTTGTGATTTCATTCCTTGTATTCCTTGCCTTGCTCTCAGCAGGTGGTTACTTTGGTTACCAGTACGTGCTAGATTCTTTGTTACCTATCGATGCTAATTCTAAGAAATATGTGACGGTTGGAATTCCAGAAGGTTCAAACGTTCAAGAAATCGGTACGACGCTTGAAAAAGCTGGTTTGGTAAAGCATGGTCTGATTTTTAGCTTTTATGCCAAGTATAAAAATTATACCGACTTGAAAGCGGGTTACTACAATTTGCAAAAGAGTATGAGTACAGAAGACTTACTCAAAGAGTTGCAAAAAGGTGGAACAGATGAACCGCAAGAACCTGTACTTGCGACTTTGACAATTCCAGAAGGTTATACCTTGGATCAGATTGCACAAGCTGTGGGTCAATTGGAAGGTGACTTCAAAGAGTCTTTGACAGCGGAGGCTTTCTTGGCAAAAGTTCAAGATGAGACGTTTATCAGTCAAGCAGTAGCCAAATATCCTACTTTATTGGAAAGTTTGCCTGCAAAAGATAGTGGTGCGCGTTATCGTTTGGAAGGATACCTTTTCCCAGCTACTTATTCTATCAAGGAAAGCACAACTGTTGAGAGCTTGATTGATGAGATGTTAGCTGCTATGGATAAGAACCTATCTCCTTACTATAGTACTATCAAATCTAAAAACTTGACTGTCAATGAGTTGTTGACCATTGCTTCCTTGGTCGAAAAAGAAGGTGCCAAGACAGAAGATCGTAAGCTCATTGCAGGTGTATTCTACAATCGTTTGAATCGTGATATGCCACTTCAAAGTAATATTGCAATCTTGTATGCCCAAGGAAAACTGGGGCAAAATATCAGCTTAGCTGAGGATGTTGCGATTGATACCAACATTGATTCACCTTATAATGTTTATAAAAATGTAGGTCTCATGCCTGGTCCAGTCGATAGTCCAAGTCTGGATGCGATTGAGTCAAGCATCAATCAAACTAAGAGCGATAACCTCTACTTTGTAGCAGATGTCACAGAAGGCAAGGTCTACTATGCTAATAATCAAGAAGACCACGATCGCAATGTCGCTGAACATGTCAACAGCAAATTAAACCAAACAAACTAAAATTATGTGATACTTCACATAATTTTCTTTAGAAAATATTATTAGAAGAAAGTTGAGAAAAATGGCAGAAAAAACATATCCTATGACCCTTGAGGAAAAGGAAAAACTTGAAAAAGAATTAGAAGAATTGAAATTGGTTCGTCGACCAGAAGTGGTAGAACGCATTAAGATTGCCCGTTCATACGGTGACCTTTCAGAAAACAGTGAGTACGAAGCAGCTAAGGATGAACAAGCCTTTGTCGAAGGACAAATCTCTAGCTTAGAAACAAAAATCCGCTATGCTGAAATCGTCAATAGCGACGCAGTTGCCCAGGACGAAGTAGCGATTGGTAAAACAGTCACCATCCAAGAAATTGGTGAGGACGAAGAAGAAGTTTATATTATCGTAGGTTCAGCGGGTGCGGATGCCTTTGCAGGTAAAGTTTCAAATGAAAGCCCAATTGGACAAGCCTTGATTGGCAAGAAAACAGGTGATACAGCAACCATTGAAACGCCTGTTGGTAGCTATGATGTAAAAATCTTGAAGGTTGAAAAAACAGCCTAAAAACAGAAAAAGGAGTGGGGAGGCGATGTACTTCACTCACTCCTTTTTCCATTTTGCTACTCTTCGAAAATCTCTTCAAACCACGTCAGCGTCGCCTTGCCGTATATATGGTTACTGACTTCGTCAGTTCTATCTACAACCTCAAAACCATGTTTTAATACTCATCTACTTTCAAAAAGCATTCTAGTCCATCTCCGATTAACGATGGACGTTATCACCTCCTTCTCCAGTCCTTGTATAACATCTTGAAGTTGATTCATGACATCTTCCAAAGTTCGAAAGGCTTTATTCTTAAATCCACGTTTACGAATCTCTTTCCACACTTGTTCAATGGGGTTCATCTCTGGTGTGTATGGAGGAATAAAGGTAAAGCCAATATTAGTCGGAATCTTTAAGGTACTTGATTTATGCCATATGGCATTGTCCATAACGAGTAAAAGATAATCATCTGGATAAGCTTGTGAAAGCTCTTCTAAAAAGGCGTTCATCCACTCAGTATGACATCCACCAGCGATTAAGAAAAATGATTCGCCTGTATGGGCATCAACAGCTCC
>NZ_VMMV01000035.1:0-7896 GCF_013277375.1 Streptococcus sp. 3613 | reverse complement strand
ACAGGATTTTTCTATTCTTTTTTTGTTTCTTGATGAAAGATATTTTGCCAAGTTTCATGGCGACGCCAGATACTGGTGTGGATGATACCATCTAACTCATAGCTGATGAGTTTGGTCTTTTGACTGATGGAAGTGATTTGGATGTCCTTGATAGCTGAATTCAAGTCTTTTTCTGCTTTATAGGCCTCTTTATCCATCTGCTTTCCGTCTTGGCGAATATAGACAAAATCATCAGCCAATAGTTCTTCCAGTTGATTTCCTTGGTCAATCAATTGTTCACGCATAAGCAATTTCTTATAGACATTGTCTAAAATTTCATCCTCAGGGATAGGCGCTGGCTCAATATGGACATCGGTATCAAAGACGCCAAAACGTTCCTCCAGCATAGACTCGACTTGATCCGCAATCTCGTGGCTCTCATAAACCGACAAGTCAGGATTCATTTCTAGCGTAATATCAAGGTAAATGTTGCTACCGTAGGTACGACCTCTTTGGGACTTAACCTTGCTGATTTTGGGAATTTCCATGATGGCCTTTTGATAATCCTCAAGCAGACGGTCATCAAAACCATCTGAAAGACTAAAGGAAGACTCGATAAAGATATCATAGGCAGTTTTCAAGATAAAGAAAGTGATGATGATAGCAACCAGTTTATCCACAATGGGATAATCGAAACTACTAGCTAGGATGGCAATGGTAGTACCAAGAGAGGTAACAGCATCAGAAAGATTGTCCTTGGCAGCTGCCTTCAGCGCCTTGGAGTTGGATTTCTTACTGAGGCGAGTATTGTAGAGATAGACCACAAACATAATCGCTGCAGAAATGATTCCTAGAGTTGCACCCAGAGGATCAATGACCGTTTCTTCATGACTGAGAATTTTTTGAATGGTATCCTGAAGTACATCGAAGCCAACATAGAACATGATGATGGAAGTAATTAAGCTAGCCAAATCCTCAATCTTCCAGTGACCAAAGCGATGGTCACGGTCTGCAGGCTGGCGCGCCATCCGAATCCCAATCAAGAGGGCCACATTTCCAATGATGTCCGACACGTTGTTAAAACCATCGGCCACCAAACTGGATGAATGGAGGAGATGACCAGTTGCTAATTTTGCTGCAGATAAGATCAAATAGGTTGAAATACTGATAATGGCTCCACGCTCAGCTAACTTGAGATTTGAAATAGATTGCTTCATTCAACTTCCTTTCCAGTCACATAGCATTCTACCATTATACTGGTTTTCAAGGGAAAATTCAAACAAGGCAGTTTTTACTCTTTGAAAACTTTTCAAAATTTGGTATAATAGTACTACTCAAGGGAGTAGCTGGCAGAAACCTGTGATAGTGTCGTCATTCCGAATTTTATACTGAAAAGTATGTTTTCCGGCACTATCTTAAACAGCGAGACTTGTTATGATTAACAGGTCTCTTTTTGTTTGTCGTGAAAAGATGCGATGAGGGAAAAGAGAGTCTGTTTTGCACACAATGTCAAGGAGGAGACACATGTCAAAAGAACAAAAACGCCAAGCGTTTTACACTCAGAGTCCTGAAGAGGTCTTGAAGGCTGTGGATGCGACCGAGCAAGGTTTGTCATCAAGTGAGGCGGAAAAGCGCCTTGCCGAATTTGGCCACAATGAACTCGAAGAAGGCGAGAAACGATCAATCCTGGTCAAATTCATCGAGCAATTTAAGGATTTGATGATTATTATCCTAGTTGCGGCGGCTATCTTGTCAGTCGTGACTTCTGGTGGGGAAGACATCGCAGATGCCATTATCATTTTAGCCGTGGTTATCATTAACGCTGCCTTTGGTGTTTACCAAGAAGGAAAAGCAGAAGAAGCCATTGAAGCCCTCAAATCTATGTCAAGTCCAGCTGCTCGCGTTCTTCGTGATGGGCATATGGCGGAGATTGATTCAAAAGAATTGGTACCTGGAGATATCGTTGCCCTTGAAGCAGGTGACGTTGTGCCAGCAGACCTACGTTTGCTAGAAGCCAACTCTCTTAAGATCGAAGAAGCTGCTCTGACAGGTGAGTCTGTACCGGTTGAAAAAGACTTGACAGTCGAGCTTGCGACAGATGCTGGTATTGGTGACCGTGTCAATATGGCCTTCCAAAACTCAAACGTAACCTACGGTCGTGGGATGGGAGTTGTTGTCAATACAGGTATGTACACGGAAGTTGGTCATATCGCGGGCATGCTTCAAGACGCTGATGAGACGGATACACCCCTCAAACAAAACTTGAACAACCTTTCTAAGGTCTTGACCTATGCAATCTTGGTCATTGCCCTTGTTACTTTTGTAGTGGGTGTCTTCATTCAAGGGAAGGATCCACTTGGTGAGTTGTTGACTTCTGTTGCCCTTGCCGTTGCAGCCATTCCAGAAGGACTTCCTGCTATCGTGACCATCGTTCTTTCCCTTGGTACTCAAGTTTTAGCCAAACGACATTCCATCGTTCGTAAGTTGCCAGCAGTTGAAACACTTGGTTCAACTGAAATCATCGCTTCTGATAAGACTGGTACGCTGACCATGAACAAGATGACGGTTGAAAAAATCTTCTACGATGCAGTCCTACATGACTCAGCTGATGACATTGAACTGGGTCTTGAAATGCCCCTCCTTCGTTCAGTTGTCTTGGCCAATGATACGAAAATCGATGTGGAAGGCAACCTGATTGGTGATCCAACCGAAACAGCCTTTATCCAGTATGCCTTGGACAAGGGCTACGATGTCAAAGAATTTTTAGACAAATATCCTCGTGTGGCTGAGTTGCCATTTGACTCTGACCGTAAGCTCATGTCAACAGTTCATCCACTTGCAGATGGACGCTTCCTCGTAGCTGTTAAAGGTGCGCCAGACCAACTCTTGAAACGTTGTGTTCTTCGTGATAAGGCTGGGGATATTGCTCCGATTGATGAGAAGGTCACAAACCTCATTCATACAAACAACTCTGAAATGGCTCATCAAGCCTTGCGTGTCCTTGCAGGTGCTTATAAGATTATCGATAGTATTCCAGAAAATCTCACTTCTGAAGAGCTTGAAAATGATTTAATTTTTACTGGTTTGATTGGGATGATTGACCCTGAACGT
Source organism: Streptococcus sp. 3613 (assembly GCF_013277375.1). Classification (NCBI taxonomy): domain Bacteria; kingdom Bacillati; phylum Bacillota; class Bacilli; order Lactobacillales; family Streptococcaceae; genus Streptococcus; species Streptococcus sp. 3613. The sequence goes on along the minus strand of NZ_VMMV01000035.1, from coordinate 4,806 downwards.
CCTGAAGCCGCTGAGGCTGTTCGTGTGGCTAAGGAAGCGGGAATCCGTCCAATTATGATTACAGGTGACCACCAAGACACAGCGGAAGCCATTGCCAAACGTTTGGGAATCATTGACGCAAACGATACAGAAGACCACGTTTTAACTGGTGCTGAGCTCAACGAATTATCTGATGAAGACTTTGAAAAAGTTGTTGGTCAATACTCTGTTTATGCCCGTGTGTCTCCAGAGCACAAGGTTCGTATCGTCAAGGCTTGGCAAAAACAAGGTAAGGTCGTTGCCATGACAGGTGATGGTGTCAATGATGCCCCAGCTCTGAAAACAGCAGACATCGGTATCGGTATGGGAATCACTGGTACAGAGGTTTCTAAGGGGGCTTCTGATATGATTCTTGCTGACGACAACTTTGCGACTATTATCGTTGCAGTTGAAGAAGGACGTAAGGTCTTTTCAAATATTCAAAAGACTATTCAGTACTTACTTTCTGCCAATACTGCTGAAGTATTAACCATCTTCCTATCAACCCTCTTTGGTTGGGACGTCTTGCAACCAGTTCATCTTTTGTGGATTAACTTGGTAACCGATACCTTCCCAGCAATTGCACTAGGTGTTGAACCTGCTGAGCCTGGCGTCATGAACCATAAACCACGTGGACGCAAGGCAAGCTTCTTCTCAGGTGGTGTTTTGAGTTCTATTATCTATCAAGGTGTACTCCAAGCAGCTCTTGTTATGAGTGTTTATGGTCTTGCGATTGCTTACCCAGTTCATGTGGGTGACAATCATGCCATTCATGCAGATGCCCTAACGATGGCCTTTGCAACCCTTGGTTTGATTCAGCTCTTCCATGCTTACAATGTCAAGTCTGTCTACCAATCCATCTTGACAGTTGGTCCATTCAAGTCTAAGACCTTTAACTGGTCCATCTTGGTATCCTTTATCCTTCTCATGGCAACAATCGTTGTAGAACCGCTTGAAGGAATCTTCCACGTAACCAAACTAGACTTGTCACAATGGGGAATTGTTATGGCTGGAAGCTTCTCAATGATTATCATCGTCGAAATCGTTAAGTTTATTCAACGCAAACTCGGTTTTGACAAGAATGCGATTTAAGGGAGGTTTCGGATGTCAGCATATCAATTACCGACCGTATGGCAGGATGAAGCTAGTAATCAAGGAGCCTTTACGGGCTTAAATAAACCAACAGCAGGTGCCCGTTTCGAACAAAACTTGCCAAAAGGAGAACAAGCTTTTCAGCTTTATTCACTGGGAACACCAAATGGTGTGAAGGTCACTATCTTATTGGAAGAATTACTAGAGGCTGGTTTTAAGGAAACGGCTTACGACTTGTATAAGATTGCTATCATGGATGGGGATCAATTCGGATCAGACTTTGTGAAGCTCAATCCAAATTCCAAGATTCCAGCCTTATTGGACCAGTCAGGTACTGAAGATGTAAGAGTCTTTGAGTCTGCTCATATTCTTCTTTACCTTGCTGAGAAATTTGGAACTTTTTTACCAAGTAATCCTGTGGAAAAGGTAGAAGTTTTGAATTGGCTATTCTGGCAAGCAGGTGCAGCACCTTTTCTAGGTGGAGGATTTGGACATTTCTTCAATTATGCCCCTGAAAAATTGGAATATCCTATTAACCGTTTTACGATGGAAGTGAAACGCCAGTTGGATTTATTGGATAAGGAATTGGCTCAGAAACCTTATATTGCAGGCAATGACTATACGATTGCAGATATTGCCATCTGGTCTTGGTATGGACAGTTAGTTCAAGGAAAACTTTACCAAGGTTCTGCAAAATTCTTGGATGCCTCAAGTTACCAGAATTTAGTAAAATGGGCAGAAAAAATTGCCAATCGTCCAGCTGTTAAGCGTGGGATGGAAGTAATTTATAAAGAAATTAATACTCTTTGAAAATCTCTTCAAACCACGTCAGCGTCGCCTTGCCGTATATANNTTGAGCAACCTGTGGCTAGCTTCCTAGTTTGCTTTTTGATTTTCATTGAGTATAAGTAGCAAAAAAGTCATCTTCGGATGGCTTTTTGCTACAGTTGAGGGAAAGGGATTGCAGTTATCGGCTTTTGTGCTATAATTGTTATAATATAGTAAAAAACAAGAGGAGTGTGAGGAAGTGGAAAAGAAAATTGTAAAAGATATTTTGTTTTTATCTCAGGCATCTCAGCCGGCAAGTCAGGAAGACCTTTATCTTGCCAGAGATTTGCAGTATACACTCTTAGCAAATCGTGAGACCTGCATTGGTCTAGCTGCCAATATGATTGGGGTGCAAAAGCGCGTGATTATCTTTAATCTTGGCTTGGTTCCCGTGGTCATGTTTAACCCAGTGCTTCTGTCCTTTGAAGGATCCTATGAGGCAGAAGAAGGCTGTTTGTCCTTGGTAGGTGTGAGATCAACTAAGCGTTATGAAAGCATAACGGTGTCCTATCGAGACATTAAGTGGCAGGAACAGACCATTACCTTGACAGGCTTCCCAGCTCAGATTTGCCAGCATGAGTTGGATCACTTGGAAGGACGAATCATTTAGGAGGAAAGCAAATGAAACGAATAGTCTTTGAACTTATTTTTATCGCAACGACCTGGTATATCTTTTTACCGCCCCTTAACCTGACCAGCTGGGAATTTCTCTTTTTCCTCTGTGGGCATTTGCTGCTTGTAGCAATCTTATTTGGCTTTGGCAAGGGAATCAATCTGGTCAAAACGGTTCATGTGCGCCACGGTAAGGCGGAAGCTGCCTTAAATCTTGAGGGTTTCAAAATCAATCGGTTAGGGAAAATTCTGTTAGCTTTGATTGGAGGAATTCTTCTCTTGGCAGCTTTGGTTTCCTTGGTAACTTCCAGCATGTTTCAGGCTAAAAATTATGCCAATGTAGTCACGGTTACGGAAAAAGACTTTACTGAATTTCCTAAGAGTGACACCAGTAAGGTTCCTATCCTAGATAGAAGTACTGCTGAAAAAATTGGAGACCGCTACTTGGGTTCCCTAACCGATAAGGTGTCGCAATACGTAGCGGCAGATACCTATACCCAATTGACAATTGATGGGAAACCTTATCGGGTCACACCACTAGAATATGCAGACCCTATCAAATGGTTTAACAATCAAGCCAAGGGAATCGGTGAGTATATCAAGGTGGACATGGTAACTGGAAATGCGGATTTGGTGGACTTGAAGACACCAATCAAGTATTCAGACTCGGAGTATTTTAACCGTGATGTCAAACGTCACCTGCGCTTGAAGTACCCGACCAAAATCTTTAAAACTCCATCTTTTGAGGTGGACGATGAGGGCAATCCTTTCTATGTAGCAACGGTTTACCAAAAGCAATTTGGACTTGCGGTTCCTCGTCCTGCTTCAGTCATTATCTTGGATGCTACAAATGGAGAAACCAAGGAATACAGCTTATCAGATGTTCCAGAATGGGTGGATAGGATCTATCCAGCAGAGGAAACCATTGAGCAAATCAACTACAACGGCAAGTACAAGGACGGTTTCTTGAATGCCATGATTTCCAAGAAAAACGTGACCCAGACTACCAATGGCTATAATTACTTGTCTATCGGTAATGACATCTATCTCTACACAGGTGTGACGTCGGCTAATGCGGATGAGAGTAATCTTGGTTTCATCCTTGAAAATATGCGAACAGGAGAAATTACTAAGTATAGCTTGGCTTCTGCGACAGAAGAATCAGCCCGTGAATCAGCAGAAGGTGCTGTTCAGGAGAAATCCTACAAAGCAACCTTCCCAATCCTCATCAACCTCAATGACAAGCCTTTCTACATCATGGGTTTGAAGGACAATGCTGGCTTGGTCAAAGAGTATGCTCTAGTAGACGCAGTCGAGTACCAAAATGTTATCGTAGCTACTACAGTGGAAGAGATGCTCAGCAAGTATGCCAATAAAAACGACCTTGAAATTGACAATGCAACGACAGAAAGCATCAAGGGAGTAGTAGCAGACCTCAAATCAGCTGTTATCAAGGGCGACACCGTCTACTTCTTTAAAGTTGATGGCAAGATTTACAAGGTTAAGGCCTCAGTATCAGATGACCTTCCTTACCTTGAAAATGGTAGAACCTTCGAAGGTCAAGTAGGAAAAGACAGCTATCTCAAGACCTTTAAAGTACAGTAATACTCTGCGAAAATCTCTTCAAACCACGTCAACTTTATCTGCAACCTCAAAGCTGTGCTTTGAGCAACCTGCGGCTAGTTTCCTAGTTTGTTCTTTGATTTTCATTGAGTATAAAAAAGGTTTATTTAAGAAATATATGTTATAATAAGGTAAATTAAGACTAATGGAGGATAACAAATGGGTTTTTATTTGATGCTTGCTTCAATGCTACTCGGACTGCTTGCTTTGAAGATAGGTTTTTCTCAGTTCAAGGAGAAAAAAGATAAATTCTTATCTATCTTAACAAGTTTAGCTGGCCTAGCCCTTGTTCTCGTGGCTGTCTGGTTAGGATGGCCCAAATAAATAGAGAAGCCTCGGTTAAACCGAGGTTTTTTCATACTCTTCGAAAATCTCTTCAAACCACGTCAACGTCGCCTTGCCGTATATATGAGACTGACTTCGTCAGTCTTATCTGCAACCTCAAAACAGTGTTTTGAGCAACCTGCGGCTAGTTTCCTAGTTTGCTCTTTGATTTTCATTGAGTATCAGATGAATTTCTTGGTTGTGGCTAAAAAATATGCTACACTATCAATATGAAAATTTTAATCCCAACAGCAAAAGAAATGAACACAGACTTGCCGAGTATCGAGGCAACTCCTTTAAAACCAGAAA
>NZ_VMMV01000034.1:0-13702 GCF_013277375.1 Streptococcus sp. 3613 | reverse complement strand
TTAAGTGATAAAGTCGGGTATAAACGATAGACAAAATCAAGAATTTTCTGTCTATTTTTTGAATATTTATGGAGAATGAGACTGATGAAAATATGGTATAATGAAATAAAGGAGTTTTATATGCAAAAATTTATTCAAGCTTATATTGAAAAGCTAGATGTGACAACCATTATCGAAAATATTCTAACCAAGGTCATTTCTCTTTTACTGCTTTTGATTGTATTTTATATTGCTAAAAAAATGCTTCATACCATGGTGCAGAGAATTGCCAAACCTTCTCTAAAAATGTCTCATCATGATGTCGGGCGCCAGAAAACCATCTCACGTTTGTTAGAAAATGTGTTTAATTATACGTCATATTTCTTTTTACTCTACTGTATTTTATCGATTTTAGGCTTACCTGTATCTAGCTTGCTGGCTGGGGCTGGAATCGCTGGGGTGGCGATTGGGATGGGAGCCCAAGGTTTTCTGTCTGATGTCATCAATGGCTTTTTCATCCTTTTTGAACGTCAACTGGATGTGGGAGATGAGGTTGTTCTGACCAACGGCCCCATTACTGTATCGGGTAAGGTTGTCAGTGTGGGAATTCGTACGACACAGCTTCGTAGCGAGGAGCAAGCTCTTCACTTTGTTCCGAACCGAAATATCACGGTTGTTAGCAATTTCTCACGCACGGACTAGACCTGTTATTTTAAGTAATTTGTGGTACAATAGAGGGAGTTTAATAAAGGAGAAAAGATGGTTTTAGAAAAGCAGTTGGGCAATGGTTGTACCTGGATAGACCTAGACCTCGGAAAGTTGAATAAACTAGAAGATTTGTCAGAAATCTACGGCTTGGACAAGGAAACCATTGAATACGCACTGGATAGAAACGAGCGTGCCCACATGGACTATCACCGTGAAAGTGGGACGGTTACCTTTATCTATAATGTCCTAGATGTGAAAAAGGACAAGGCCTACTATGAGACTTTTCCCATGACCTTTATCGTGGAGCATCGTCGCCTGATTACCATTAGTAATACCAAGAACGCCTATGTCATTGAACAGATGACTCGTTATCTGGAGAGCCATGACATGCTTTCGATTTACAAGTTTCTCTTTGCCAGTCTGGAAATCATCAGCAATGCCTACTACCCTGTCATCGAGCAGATGGATAAGAGTAAGGACGAGGTCAATGGTCTCTTGCGTCAGCGAACAACTAAGAAAAATCTTTTTGCCCTTTCCGACTTGGAGACGGGTATGGTTTATCTTACTGCGGCTGCTAAACAAAATCGGATTTTGTTAGAGCATATTCAAGGTCATGCCTTGTATCGTAGTTTTGATGAGATTGAGAGAGAGCAGTTTGATGATGCTATGATTGAGGCTCATCAGCTGGTATCCATGACAGACCTAATCTCTCAGATTTTACAGCAACTTTCAGCCTCTTACAACAATATTCTAAACAATAATCTGAATGATAATTTGACAACCTTGACTATCATTTCAGTCTTGCTAGCTGTTTTGGCAGTCGTGACAGGCTTTTTCGGAATGAATGTTCCCCTACCTTTAACAGATGAGCCCCATGCTTGGCTCTACATCAGTATAGCTAGTGCAGGGTTATGGATTGTTTTATCCTTGTTACTAAGGAAAATTGCGAAAAAAAGTTAAGAAAAGGAGCCAGAATGGCGATTGAAAACTACATGCCAGATTTTGCTGTGGAAGCAGTCTATGATCTGACAGTTCCAAGCCTGCAGGCGCAGGGAATCAAGGCTGTTTTGGTCGATTTGGACAATACCCTTATTGCTTGGAACAACCCTGACGGGACACCAGAGATGAAGCAATGGCTACATGACCTTCGGGACGCGGGCATTCGCATTATCGTAGTGTCAAATAACACCAAAAAACGCGTCCAACGAGCAGTTGAGAAATTTGGGATTGACTACGTTTATTGGGCTCTGAAGCCCTTCACATTTGGAATTGACCGTGCCATGAAGGAATTTCACTATGAGAAAAAGGAAGTGGTCATGGTTGGCGACCAGCTCATGACAGATATACGAGCAGCCCACCGTGCAGGCATTCGTTCAATCTTGGTCAAGCCCTTGGTCCAACATGACTCGATTAAAACGCAGATTAACCGAGCTCGCGAGCGTCGTGTTATGCGAAAAATCACTAAAAAGTACGGACCGATTACATATAAAAAAGGAATTTAACTATGGAAGAAATTCTCTGTATTGGTTGTGGAGCAACCATTCAGACGACAGATAAGGTTGGTCTTGGTTTTACCCCCCAGTCGGCACTTGAAAAAGGTTTGGAGATAGGTGAAGTCTATTGCCAACGTTGTTTCCGTCTCCGTCATTACAATGAAATCACAGATGTCCAGTTGACGGACGATGATTTCCTCAAGCTTTTGCACGAGGTGGGAGACAGTGATGCCTTGGTAGTCAATGTCATTGACATCTTTGACTTTAATGGCTCTGTCATTCCAGGCTTGCCACGCTTTGTATCGGGCAATGATGTCCTCTTGGTCGGGAATAAAAAAGATATCCTGCCCAAGTCAGTTAAACAGGGCAAGATTAGCCAGTGGCTCATGGAACGTGCCCACGAAGAAGGACTTCGTCCAGTTGATGTCGTCCTAACTTCAGCCCAAAACAAACATGCCATTAAGGAAGTCATTGACAAGATTGAACACTACCGTAAAGGCCGCGATGTCTATGTGGTCGGTGTAACCAACGCTGGAAAATCAACTTTAATCAATGCCATTATCCAAGAAATCACGGGTGACCAGAATGTCATCACGACGTCACGCTTCCCAGGGACAACCTTGGATAAAATCGAGATTCCGCTTGACGACGGATCTTATATCTACGATACACCGGGGATTATCCATCGTTACCAGATGGCCCACTACTTGACGGCCAAAAACCTCAAGTATGTCAGCCCCAAAAAGGAAATCAAACCTAAAACCTATCAGCTAAATCCTGAACAAACTCTGTTTCTAGGTGGTCTCGGACGATTTGATTTCATTGCGGGTGAAAAGCAAGGTTTCACAGCCTTCTTTGACAATGAACTCAAATTGCATCGTACTAAGCTTGAAGGCGCTAGTGCATTTTACGACAAGCACGTCGGAACCCTTCTCACGCCTCCAAACAGTAAGGAAAAAGAAGATTTTCCAAAACTGATTGAGCATGTATTTACAATCAAGGATAAGACAGACCTAGTCATCTCAGGCCTAGGTTGGATTCGTGTAACAGGCACTGCCAAAGTCGCCGTCTGGGCACCAGAAGGCGTCGCCGTCGTCATACGAAAAGCAATTATTTAAAACAAAATCGCTGAGCGAACAAAGTGAGCTCATATAGCGATAGTTATTGCCGTGGTGTGATTGCCAATCTGTAGATTGGCAAGGGGCACAATTGAGACCAAGGCTCAATTGTGAGGTCAGGAAATCCATTTTTCAAAGATGAAATCTTTGGAAAATTAGTTCCGACCGTCCCTTACCACCTAAAATAACTATCAAAAAACAAGGAAGAAAATTATGTCATTAACATCAAAACAACGTGCCTTCCTCAACAGCCAGGCACACATCCTCAAACCTATCATCCAAATCGGGAAAAATGGACTCAACGACCAAATCAAAACCAGCGTCCGTCAAGCTCTTGATGCGCGTGAATTAATCAAGGTTACTCTCTTACAAAACACAGATGAAAACATCCACGAAGTAGCTGAAATTTTGGAAGAAGAAATCGGTGTGGATACAGTCCAAAAAATAGGACGCATCTTGATTTTGTTTAAACAATCCAGCAAGAAAGAAAATCGCAAGATTTCTAAGAAAGTCAAAGAAATCTAAGACCGAAACTCCAAATAACTGTTTTTATAGAGAAATAAAGGGGACTAGCCTATGACAATCGAACTATTGACTCCCTTTACCAAGGTAGAGTTGGAGCCAGAAATCAAGGAGAAAAAACGCAAACAAGTTGGGATTTTAGGGGGGAATTTTAACCCTGTTCACAATGTCCATCTTATTGTTGCGGATCAAGTACGGCAACAGTTGGGACTGGATCAAGTTCTGCTCATGCCTGAATACCAACCTCCTCACGTTGATAAAAAGGAAACCATCCCTGAACACCATCGTCTCAAGATGCTTGAGTTGGCAATTGAGGGGATTGACGGCCTAGTCATTGAAACTATTGAGTTGGAGCGCAAGGGTATTTCCTACACTTACGACACCATGAAGATTTTGACAGAGAAGAATCCAGATACGGATTATTACTTTATCATCGGTGCCGACATGGTTGACTATCTGCCTAAGTGGTACCGAATTGATGAACTGGTTGACATGGTTCAGTTTGTGGGGGTTCAGCGTCCACGCTACAAGGCAGGGACTTCCTATCCAGTTATCTGGGTGGACGTACCGCTCATGGATATCTCGTCCAGCATGGTGCGGGACTTCATTGCCCAAGGTCGGAAACCCAACTTTCTCCTACCTCAGCCAGTGCTAGACTACATCGAGAAGGAGGGGCTCTACTGATGTCCTATCAAGACTATATCAACTGCTCCCGTGAGGCCTTGTTGGAAAAAATGGCAGAGCTTCTACCTGAGAAACGTCTAACCCATTGTCTAGGTGTGGAGCGTGCCGCTATGGAGTTAGCTCAGCGCTTTGGTGTAGATGTTGAGAAAGCAAGTCTAGCAGGTCTTCTTCATGACTATGCTAAAAAGTTGTCAGATCAGGAATTTCTAGACTTGATTGACCGTTATCAGCTAGATTTCGACCTCAAAAACTGGGGTAATAATGTCTGGCATGGTATGGTCGGAATTTACAAAATTCAGGAAGATTTGGATTTGCATGATTCAGAAATCCTGCGAGCCATTGAAGTCCATACAGTCGGTGCTGGTCAGATGACAGACCTAGATAAGGTTGTCTATGTAGCAGACTATATCGAGCACAATCGATCCTTTCCTGGAGTAGATGTGGCGCGTGAGATTGCAAGTCTATCGCTCAATAAGGCGGTGGCCTACGAAACAGCTCGTACCGTGGAGTATCTAGCTCATCAGGGATTCCCCATCTATCCCCAAACCCTTGAAACCTATAACGCCTTTGTGCACTATTTGAAAGAGAACTAAATGAAGATGGCTTTTATAATCATTGATGTTCAGAATGTTTTAGTAGAAACTGGGTTCCAGACAAAAAGTCTATTGGAAAAAATTTCTTATTTACAAAACCAGGCTAGAAGCAAGAATATTGAAATTATCTATGTTCAACATATTGAGAACTCTGAAGCTCAAACATCAGAAGATTGGCAGTTATCTGCGCTTTTAAATCGAAAACCTGCTGAAAAGGTCTTTCAGAAGAAGTATAACAGTATTTTCAAAGAAACTGGCTTAAAAGAATACTTGGATAAACAGGGAATTGAAAAATTAGTTTTATGTGGTATGCAGACAGAATATTGTGTGGATACCTCTGTCAAGGTTGCCTTTGAATATGGCTATCAGCTTATTGTTCCAGAAGGTGCTGTCACAACCTTTGATGGGGATGACATTCCGGCAGAAACGATTAATGAATTTTATGAGGACATTTGGGAGGAGCGCTTTGCAGATGTCCTAGATTACAAACATATTTTCTAAAAAGAGGATTAAATGAACGAAAAAGAATTACTAGAACTAGTCGTGAAAGCGGCTGATGAGAAACGTGCGGAGGATATCCTCGCACTTGATGTACAAGATTTGACTAGTGTGACGGACTACTTTGTCATCACTAGCTCAATGAATAGCCGTCAGTTGGACGCTATCGCAGCTAATATCCGTGAAAAAGTAGCTCAAGCAGGCTTTAAAGGTAGCCATGTCGAAGGCGATGCAGCTGGAGGCTGGGTCTTACTGGACCTCGGTGCTGTTGTCGTGCATATCTTTTCAGAAGAAATGCGTGCCCATTATAATCTAGAGAAGCTATGGCATGAGGCGAATTCAGTAGATATTTCAGAAGCTCTTGCTTAGAAGATGAACTCAGTTGTAGTCAACTGGGTTTCTTTGCTTATTTTAGAAAAATTGATAGAAAGGTAAAGGGCGAGTGGTGTTTGCCATGTAGGCTCTTGGTATCATGATTATGGCAACTTATGAAACTTTTGCGGCGGTCTATGATGCGGTCATGGATGACAGTTTATACGACAAATGGACTGATTTTTCTCTGCGTCATTTGCCAAAAACTAAGGAGAGAAAGAAACTCTTGGAATTGGCTTGTGGGACAGGAATTCAATCAGTGCGCTTCTCTCAGGCTGGTTTTGATGTGACTGGACTGGACTTGAGCGCAGATATGTTGAAAATTGCCGAAAAGAGAGCGGCTTCAGCCAAGCAAAAGATTGATTTTATGGAAGGTAATATGCTGGATTTGTCCAAGGCAGGGAAATACGATTTTGTCACGTGTTATTCGGACTCTATCTGCTATATGCAGGATGAGGTGGAATTAGGGGACGTCTTTAAGGACGTGTACAATGCGCTGAATGAAGAGGGAGTTTTCATCTTTGACGTGCACTCGACCTACCAGACAGATGAAGTATTCCCAGGCTATTCCTACCATGAAAATGCGGAAGATTTTGCCATGCTCTGGGATACTTATGAGGATGCAGCACCTCACTCCATCGTCCATGAGCTAACTTTCTTTATCAAGGAGGCGGACGGTTCCTTTAGTCGCCACGATGAAGTGCATGAGGAGCGGACTTATGAGGTTCTGACCTATGATATTTTGCTGGAACAGGCTGGTTTCAAGTCCTTCAAACTCTATGCGGACTTTGAGGACAAGGAGCCAACAGAAACTAGCGCTCGTTGGTTTTTTGTGGCGCAGAAGTAGGAGATTACTATGACCATCACAGGTATTATTGCGGAGTTTAATCCTTTTCATAATGGCCATAAATACCTGCTGGATCAGGCAGAGGGACTGAAAATTGTTGCCATGTCAGGGAATTTCATGCAGCGTGGAGAGCCTGCTATTGTGGATAAGTGGACAAGGACCCAGATGGCGCTGGAAAATGGCGCAGACTTGGTAGTGGAATTGCCCTTTTTAGTCAGTGTTCAGGCAGCTGATTTCTTTGGTCAAGGAGCTGTGAATATCTTGGATCGCTTGGGCACTGATAGTCTAGTTTTTGGGACAGAGGAAGTTCGAGATTATCAGAAAATCGCTGACTTATACACAGAGAAAGGTGCTGAGATGGAGAAATTTGTGGAAAATCTGCCTGATTCCCTCTCTTATCCTCAGAAAACCCAAGCCATGTGGAAGGAATTTGCAGGTCTTAATTTTTCTGGCAATACGCCCAATCATGTCCTTGCTCTGGCCTATGCCAAGGCAGTTGCAGGACGAGACATCAAACTTGAGCCAATTCAGCGTCAGGGGGCAGGCTACCATTCTGTGGACAAGGATGTGGACTTTGCCTCAGCGACAGCTCTTCGTCAGCACCAAAGGGACCAAGATTTCTTAGAACGCTTTATGCCTTCTGTTGCCCTATTTGAGCAGGCAAGCAAGGTGACCTGGGAAGACTATTTTCTTTTGCTCCGCTATCAAATATTATCAAATCCAGACCTAACCACTATCTATCAAGTCAATCAAGAAATGGCAGTGCGCATTAATGAAGCTATTAAAACAGCCCAGTCTGTAGAAGAAATGGTCGAGGCGGTTGCCACCAAACGCTACACCAAGGCGCGTGTTAGACGTCTCTTAACCTATATCTTGGTGCAGGTTAGAGAAAGTGATTTGCCAGAAGCCATTCATGTTCTTGGTTTTACCGAAAAAGGCAGACAACATCTCAAGTCTCTGAAAGGGCAGGTCAGTCTAGTCAGCCGAATTGGTAAAGAACCTTGGGATGCTATGACCCAAAAGGCAGACCAGATTTACCAACTAGGAAATCCAAGTATAGCAGAGCAGAATTTTGGAAGAGTACCGATTAGAATAGAAACAAACTAAGTCTACTGAAAGGTGGGCTTTTTGAGATTTTTTACGAATAATACTCTTCGAAAATCTCTTCAAATCGCGTCAACGTCGCCTTGCNNTTTGAGCAACCTGCGGCTAGTTTCCTAGTTTGCTCTTTGATTTTCATTGAGTATAAATAGATGGAAAAGAAAATCTTGTACAAGTTCCTGACAATTTCTTTCTTTTCGTGTATAATAGTGGAAAAGAGGTAAAACGAGGTATGGTTATGGAAGCAGTTCTTTACTCAACATTCCGAAATCATTTAAAAGACTACATGAAGAAGGTCAATGATGAATTTGAGCCTTTAACGGTGGTTAATAAAAATCCAGATGAGGACATTGTAGTTCTTTCAAAGAGCGAATGGGACAGTATTCAGGAAACTCTGAGAATCGTTCAAAATAAGGAACTATCTGACAAGGTCTTGCGAGGAATGGCTCAAGTCCGTGCTGGAAGCACTCAAGTCCATGTTATTGAGGAGTGAGGAATGCTGCTCAAGTTTACAGAAGATGCGTGGGCAGATTATTGCTACTGGCAAACTCAGGATAAGAAAACACTAAAAAGAATCAATAAACTAATCAAGGATATTCAAAGTGATTCATTTACAGGAATAGGAAAACCAGAACCACTCAAGTATGACTACCAAGGAGCCTGGTCACGGCGTATTGATGCAGAAAATCGCTTGATTTATATGATGGATGGAGATAGCATCGCTTTTTTGTCCTTCAAAGATCACTACTAAGTCTACTGAAAGGTGGGCTTTTTATTTTTTAAATTTTTATGAGTAAGTTTAAGATAAAGTTTTTTAGAAAATGACAGAATCCCTAATACAAAAGACAAAAACTCAGTAAAGAAATTTAGTATATAAACTTCGATTTTTTCCCTTGAATCCGCTTTATCACTTGTATTTTGTGGTATAATGAAGAGAATTGTTAATAATAAAAACAGGGGAAGTAAATGTCTAATTTTAAAGAAAAACTACCGATATTCCAGTCGAACGATGTTCAGATTTCAAATGTAGTCAATGCAGTTTGGTCGATTGCGAACACCTTACGTGGAGCTTATCGTTCGGATAAGTATCGAGTGATGTAATTAAAAATTGGATGAGAAGAAAAGATACAATTGAGTTTCTTGGTTTATGGAAAAGCTTAAACAACATGAATTTCAATTCGGTCGAATTCGACCGAATTAAATCGGAAGCTGGATATAATTCATTTACATTGTCTCCTAAGAAATGGGTAGAGAAAACTGGAGCAATCGGAATTATCTCAAAAGGTGGAAGATATGGTGGTGCATTTGCACATATAGATATTGCCTTTGAATTTGCTTCATGTATTTCTGCTGAATTTAAGATGTATGTAATTCAGGATTACAAAAGACTTAAGTCAGATTAAAATTCTAAGATATCATTAGGCTGGAATTTGAATAGAGAAATTTCTAAGATTAACTACAAAATTCATACAGATGCAATCAAAGAATATTTCTTAAAAGATCTTACCAACGAACAGTTGTCTTACAAGTATGTAAGTGAAGCAGATATGATCAATGTTGTTTTATTTAACAAAAGAGCTAAACAGTGGCGTGAAGAAAATAGGAACAATTAGTACAACACTTGTAGTAGTTGCGGGAGTAAGTGCGGGTGTGCTTGGAGGAAAATTTGACTTTAAATTTCCTAAAAAGATTTAATGGAGAGTAATAAATATGAAGTTTAAAAATTATCTATTTGATTTATATCCTTATTTTCCCAAAGGTTTTTCATTATATAATAGAAAGGATCCTGATGTATGTAGTAAGGCGTTGTACGATGATTTATGTAAGATGTTTTTTGATGATGATTCAAAAGAAAAACTTAAAATAACATCTGTATGTAATAAATGCCAAAACTTTGGAAATGGAGATTTTTATACTTTATTTATTGATAAGGATAAGTATTTATTATCAAGTGATTATATAGGAGCCTCTATTTATTGGGCAAGAAAGGCAGGATTAAACGACAGAATAATTTTAGATCATTTGAGTATTTCAAGAACAATAGGTGGACACATTCTTTTCCCTAGAGGTGGTGGAAAATCAGAAACCGTTAATACAGCTAGAGGTGGAAAACCTAGAATCAAGAATGGAATTTATAAAGGATATTATGATCGTTTTGATTTAACACTATATGCTATAAAAGAATGGTTTGCGGGAAATAATAATTCAAAAATAGATTATGCTATAGAGAATTACCGTAAATGGTTTGAACTATTTTTTGATGATGATAATTGTAAAAATGGATTTGAGAAATTTGTCGAGTTTTTTAAGTTAGAAGGATTTATATATGAGCAAAATAAAATTATAGATTTAATTAAATCAGATTTAGAGAACAATCAGGTTGTCTTTTTAGATAAAGAAGATATTAGGATTGCTAGCACAGAAGAAGAATATATAAGATATATGAAAAATCTTAATATCATTATTCTAGAAAGAACTAAAAAAATATTATTATAAATATTTCAGCACCAGTTAAATAAAATGTGCGTTTTCTTTATCAAAAAAATTAATAAAAGAGGTTACCAAGAGGGATAAA
The DNA here is from genome assembly GCF_013277375.1 of Streptococcus sp. 3613. Classification (NCBI taxonomy): domain Bacteria; kingdom Bacillati; phylum Bacillota; class Bacilli; order Lactobacillales; family Streptococcaceae; genus Streptococcus; species Streptococcus sp. 3613. The sequence continues at coordinate 3,212 of NZ_VMMV01000034.1, read as the reverse complement.
TTTTAAGTGTAGGGGGAATTTATCCTTTTTGCTTTTGAGGTAGAAGAGAAATCTATTGAATTATCCTATGAATATGTAGATGATGGATATAGTGGTTCTAATTTTGAGCGACCAAATTTTAAGAATATGATTGATGACCTGAATAAAGGAAAGTTTTCTATCATTATGGTAAAAGATTTATCTCGTTTCGGCAGAGAGTATATCGAGTCAGGAAAGTACTTACAAAAGATATTTCTTGAAAAAGGTATTCGCTTTATATCTGTAAATGATAACTATGATAGTGATAATGCGGATGTTAGCGATATCCATTTAAGGTTTGTGAAAATCACTTTTTTATGGTAGAATGTAAAAGAATGTATGTCATTCGGAATAACAATAAAATGAGGTAAAAACATGGAAATCATGTCGCTTGCGATTGCTGTTTTTGCCGTCATCATTGGTTTAGTCATTGGATATGTCAGCATCTCAGCTAAGATGAAATCATCTCAGGAAGCTGCAGAGTTGATGCTTTTAAATGCTGAACAAGAAGCAACTAATTTACGTGGACAAGCTGAGCGTGAAGTGGATTTACTTGTTAATGAAGCCAAACGTGAAAGCAAGTCTCTTAAAAAAGAAGCACTATTGGAGGCCAAAGAAGAAGCCAGAAAATACCGTGAAGAAGTGGACGCTGAATTCAAATCAGAACGTCAAGAACTCAAACAAATCGAAAGTCGTTTGACAGAGAGAGCTACTAGCCTTGACCGTAAGGACGACAATTTGACGAGTAAAGAACAAACACTTGAACAAAAAGAACAAAGTATTTCTGATAGAGCGAAAAACCTTGATGCGCGTGAAGAGCAATTAGAGGAAGTCGAAAGACAAAAAGAAGCAGAACTAGAGCGTATTGGTGCTCTGTCTCAGGCAGAAGCACGAGATATTATCTTGGCACAGACAGAGGAAAACTTGACCAAGGAGATTGCCAGTCGTATTCGCGAAGCTGAGCAAGAGGTCAAGGAACGTTCTGACAAAATGGCCAAGGACATCCTGGTTCAAGCTATGCAACGTATCGCTGGTGAATATGTAGCGGAGTCAACAAACTCAACGGTTCATCTGCCAGACGATACTATGAAGGGACGCATTATTGGTCGTGAAGGTCGTAACATTCGTACCTTTGAAAGTTTGACAGGGGTCGATGTGATTATCGACGATACACCAGAAGTGGTGACCTTGTCAGGATTTGATCCGATTCGTCGTGAGATTGCCCGTATGACGATGGAAATGTTGCTCAAGGATGGTCGTATCCACCCAGCTCGTATCGAAGAGTTGGTTGAGAAAAACCGTCAAGAGATTGACAATAAGATCCGTGAATACGGTGAGGCTGCTGCCTATGAGATTGGCGCACCAAACCTTCATCCAGACTTGATGAAGATTATGGGTCGCTTGCAATTCCGGACTTCATATGGCCAAAATGTTTTGCGCCATTCGATTGAGGTTGCTAAGTTAGCTGGTATTATGGCCAGCGAGCTTGGTGAGAATGCGGCTCTTGCCCGTCGTGCTGGATTCCTTCACGACATCGGAAAAGCCATTGACCGCGAGGTTGAAGGTAGCCACGTTGAAATCGGTATGGAATTGGCACGTAAGTACAAGGAACATCCAGTTGTGGTCAATACGATTGCTAGTCACCACGGAGATGTTGAAGCTGAGAGCGTCATTGCAGTTATCGTTGCTGCAGCAGATGCCTTGAGCGCAGCTCGTCCAGGTGCTCGTAGTGAGTCTCTTGAAAGCTACATCAAGCGTCTCCATGATTTGGAAGAAATTGCGAACGGCTTTGAAGGGGTACAAAATAGCTTTGCCCTTCAAGCAGGACGTGAAATTCGTATCATGGTCAATCCAGGAAAAATCAAGGACGACAAAGTCACAATCTTAGCTCACAAAGTTCGTGAGAAAATTGAAAACAATCTCGATTACCCAGGAAATATCAAGATAACCGTGATTCGTGAGCTTCGTGCAGTAGATTATGCTAAATAATAAAAAACTGAGGTCAGTGAAATCTGACTTCAGTTTTTTTGAAGTACGACGGGCATGTGGTGCATCTGAGGTGTAATACTCTTCGAAAATCTCTTCAAACCACGTCAACGTCGCCTTGCCGTACTCAAGTACAGCCTGCGGCTAGTTTCCTAGTTTACTCTTTGATTTTCATTGAGTACAAGTCCTTGGTGGGCACCTGCTACCGGTGAACCCAATAGCGATTCCCAAGCCTGACTATCGTGAGGTAGCGGATTAAAACGGTCTGGGGATAGACCGTTTTAAGTCTGACGCTGGAAATAAGAATCGTCAGAGGAAGGGATAGCGAAATCGTGGCTCTACGAACAGGAAGGTGATAGTAAGGCGTATATAGCGGATAGGGGGGCGCGAAACCTTAAAGTCCAAAAAGGTAGTCGTAACCTATATGCGTAAATCACGAGAGTAATTGAATTCGAACTAAGATTTATCTTTTTCCACTGTAACCTTTTAACGTCCTCATGTCTAGTCTAAACGAGGAAAGATGTAGAACTTATCCCGTGAGCTCTGTCGCTAGAAAGAGAAAACGACAGATCGAAGTAATCCTACTTTACTTGTGTCTGTAAAACGAACGGTCTGATAGAACTGGACTCTGTCACGTATTGACTAGATGAAGGTTCACCAATATAAGATATCCCTCAGGCACCAAAACAAGAAAGGAATAGGCACATGTCAAAATTGCTAGATAAGATAGTATCACGCGAAAATATGCTGGAAGCTTACAATCAAGTAAAATCCAATAAAGGCTCAGCTGGGATTGATGGAATGACTATCGAAGAGATGGATGACTATCTCAGACAAAACTGGCGCTTGACTAAGGAGCTGATAAAACAGAGAAAATACAAACCTCAATCAGTCCTGCGAGTTGAAATCCCCCAACCCAATGGAGGTGTCCTTCAGCTTGGGATTCCGACAGTGATGGATAGGATAATCCAACAAGCCATTGTCCAAGCTCTTAGAGTACTTAAATGACGGCTATGAGTGGATAGTGGATATAGACCTAGAGAAATTTTTCGATAGGGTTCCTCAAGATAGATTGATGTCCTTAGTACATAACATTATCGAAGACGAATATAAGGAATACTTGATTCGTAAGTATCTTTATTTAGGAGTTATCATTAATGGTCAACGTCATAAAACGTTAGTTGTCTTACCCCAGAGAGGAAATGTAT
>NZ_VMMV01000033.1:0-7894 GCF_013277375.1 Streptococcus sp. 3613 | reverse complement strand
TTCACGGGTGGTTATGACTGAGTATAAATGGACAATCTTAAAGTTACTCTATTGTAGAGTGGCTTTTGATTTGATTAGGAGATTCTTATAAATATAGTAAAATGAAACAAGAGCAGGACAAATTGATCAGGACAGTTAAATCGATTTCTAACAATGTTTTAGAAGCAGAGGTGTACTATTCTAGTTTCAATCTACTATATAAATGAAAAACCTTGGCTGTTTGACCAAGGTTCATTTCTTCTATGCAAGTTTTTCTCTTTTCTTATCTGGATTCCAGACGAAGCTTGCGATAAAGCTAAAGATGATGGTTAGGATAGCGAGGATAATGGCAAGGATGAGGGCAGGGATACGGATAAACCACCAGAGTGGGTTTGGTTTTTTATCATTGTGCCATTGTTTTGTTTCTTCGTCCAAACGTTGAAATTCTGCTTGGATGCGATTGGCGACTGTTTCAATACCTTCATCATTCATTTTCTTGATATCTGAGATATCGATTGGATTTCCAAAGTTCATATCCACACGCTCACGGCTAACTAAGCCCTTCAAAGTCATGGGACCTGTATAGGTAACCGGCATGATACGGACCTTGGCCATTTTGGCAATCAGGGCAACTCCACCCTTGACATCGTTTGAGTGACGGCTTCCGCTTGGAAACATGATGAGAGAGCGGTCACTTTTTTTGAGAACATTGATAGGGTATTTGATGGCTGAGGCGCTAGGATTTTCACGGTCGATAGGAAAGGCACCACACATACGAATCCACCAACCAAAGATACGGTTGGTAAAGAGTTCTTTTTTGGCCATAAAGATGAACTGTTTTGGCTTGGTCGCAAAGGCCATGTAAACAGAATCCCACCAGGTACGGTGAGGCGCAACCAGAATATAATTTTCATCTTGATTAGGAATTTTATCAGTATTATGATAGTGGGCATTGCCATTGATGGACCATAGGAGCAAGACAACCAATCCACGTAAATAAGTATAAAACATGCGATCTCCTTCGATTATTTTCTTGTTATTATTATACCTTATCAAAGGAGGGCTGGCAAACTTTTTCCATTTGGGTAAATTCCCAAACTAAGTTCCACCGCTAATCCAAGTGGAAGTTAGTCTGATAAAAATTCTAAAAACCAGTGGAAATCCGTGTCAGGGTAAGTTCCACTGGTTTTAATCATGCTTGATTTTATTGCTTTTGTAACCAAAAAGAATCGAAAAAAAGAGCGCACAAAATCCTCTCATCTGAAAGCGTTTCAGATTAAGTTCCGCTATGGTGGAAGTTAGTGTGAGACGTTTGAATGGGGTTGAAGGTTAGTTTTTAGAATTTATGTTGGAGTAATTTAGACGACTGGCAGACGTCTTCTGCAGGTATTTTAGAAATGCCGAGAAGCTTAGGAATCTCTTCTCCATAGGTAAAGGCAAAGAGCTCATAGGCTGACTTTCCATTCAAAGCAGCACGTTTGACACTGTTGACATGAGAGCAGACGAGATTGATGTCCTCTTGAGTTAAGTTGTCAAAAGAAGTTCCCTTAGGTAGAATGTCACGAATCAGCGTGTGATTTTTCTCAATTCTCCCTTTCTGGTCAGAGCGATTAGGGTCACAAAAGAAGAGTTTACTCTCTCCTCGCACATCCATTTCGATATCATCAACCCTGGCAAACTCTCCACCATTATCGGTAAGAATGACAGGAAAGAGTTGGAAGAAATCTTTGTCAGCTTGGTGAAGAGTGTTCTTGATGGCATAGAGGTGTTTGGTAACCTCAAGGGCAGTTTTATTATCCAGAAGCCTAGCGAAGATAAAGTTACAGAAAGACAGGTTGAAGGTAAGTAGGACTTTACCTCCCATCCTGCCCAGAACTGTGTCCATTTCCAGCCAAGAGTCTAGTTGATTAAGGACTAAATAGTTTTGGAAATCCTCATAGGAACGGCCTTTTTTAGCTTCTTTAGGGATGGAAGGTAGTTTACTTTTCCGTCTTTCTTTGAATTTAACGGCTCTGGCTAGATCAATCGGAGCGATAGACAGGTAACCTTTTCGGATGTGTCGATAGACAGTTGAGGAGCTGACATCAAGGTTATGAGTTTTGAGGATATGATAGATGTGTTGTCCCTTTTTAACACCATCAGAAATGACTTTGTCCATGTCCCAGAAGGTCTTGGAATTGAGGGGAGTTCCTTCACGAGCTTCAACAAGAGTTTGTTCGTACTGTTTTTGAGCTTGTTTAGCGAGGTATAAAATCTTCTTATAGCCACAATTTTGTCTTCTTTTAGGGCATCCATTACAGACAAAGGGAGCCTTATCGAGTAAAGGGCAGGGAAGGTTATCACACGTAGACTCTCGGACTTGTCTGTTTCGTTTGACTTCTTTGGAGACAGTAGTTGGGTCTTTTAGAATGGACTGTCCAATAGCTTTGAAGGTTTCACCGCGCTCTAAGCCTAATTGGATATCATTACGGTCTGAAAGGGTAAGGTGTTTATGTTTTGTCATAGTGAGCCTCATTTCTAACTCAAACGTCTCACACTTAATTCCACCATAAAAATCCGTTTTAGACTAATTTCCACTTTGGTCAGGCAAGTGGAAGTTACTTTGAGAAGTTACGCTTTTTCCATTTGTAATAAGTATATTTAGGATGAGATTAGTATTCTATCATAAAAAATGATATGATAGAATTTATGGATAAAAATAAGATTATGGGATTAACCCAAAGAGAAGTCAAGGAAAGACAGACTAAGGGCTTGGTCAATGATTTTACTGCTTCGGCCAGCACCAGCACTTGGCAAATCGTTAAACGAAATGTCTTTACCCTTTTTAACGCTTTAAACTTTGCCATTGCTTTGGCACTAGCCTTTGTGCAGGCTTGGAACAATCTGGTCTTCTTTGCTGTTATCTGCTTCAACGCTTTTTCTGGGATTGTGACCGAGCTACGAGCCAAACGCATGGTGGACAAGCTCAATCTCATGACCAAGGAAAAGGTCAAGACTATTCGTGATGGCCAAGAAGTGGCTCTGAATCCGGAAGAATTGGTGTTAGGAGATGTCATTCGTCTGTCTGCTGGAGAGCAGATTCCCAGTGATGCCTTGGTTTTGGAAGGCTTTGCGGAAGTCAATGAAGCCATGTTAACGGGGGAAAGTGATTTGGTGCAAAAGGAAGTGGATGCCTTGCTTTTGTCAGGAAGCTTCCTAGCCAGTGGGTCAGTTTTGGCTCAAGTTCACCATGTAGGTGCAGACAACTATGCTGCCAAACTTATGCTTGAGGCTAAGACTGTAAAACCTATCAACTCCCGTATCATGAAATCGCTGGACAGGTTAGCTGGTTTTACTGGGAAGATTATCATTCCTTTTGGTTTGGCTCTCTTGCTAGAAGCCTTGCTTTTAAAAGGCCTGCCTCTCAAGTTATCCGTTGTAAATTCTTCGACAGCCCTACTGGGAATGTTGCCCAAGGGAATTGCCCTTTTGACCATTACTTCGCTTTTGACTGCGGTGATTAAGTTGGGCTTGAAAAAGGTCTTGGTGCAGGAGATGTACTCTGTTGAGACCTTGGCACGCGTGGATATGCTCTGTCTGGACAAGACGGGTACCATCACCCAAGGAAAGATGCAGGTAGAGGCAGTTCTTCCGCTGACGGAAACTTATGGTGAAGAGACTATTGCCAGCATCTTGGCCAGCTATATGGCCCATAGTGAGGATAAAAATCCAACAGCCCAAGCCATTCGAAAGCGTTTTGTGGGAGAAGTTACTTATCCTATGATTTCCAATCTTCCCTTCTCTAGCGACCGCAAGTGGGGAGCCATGGAGTTAGAAGGTTTGGGAACAGTTTTCTTAGGGGCGCCTGAGATGTTGCTGGATTCTGAGGTCCCAGAAGCCAGAGAGGCCTTGGAGAGAGGTTCACGTGTCTTGGTCTTAGCTCTCAGTCAGGAAAAACTGGACCATCATAAACCACAGAAACCTTCTGATATTCAGGCTCTGGCCTTGCTGGAAATCTTGGACCCTATTCGAGAGGGAGCCGCAGAGACGCTGGACTATCTCCGTTCTCAGGAAGTAGGCCTCAAGATTATCTCTGGTGATAATCCAGTTACGGTATCCAGTATTGCCCAGAAGGCTGGTTTTGCGGACTATCACAGCTATGTCGATTGTTCAAAAATCATCGATGAGGAATTGATGGCCATGGCGGAGGAGACAGCTATTTTCGGACGTGTTTCCCCTCATCAAAAGAAACTCATCATCCAAACGTTGAAAAAAGCGGGTCATACAACGGCTATGACAGGGGACGGGGTTAATGATATCTTGGCCCTTCGTGAGGCGGATTGTTCTATCGTGATGGCGGAGGGGGATCCAGCAACCCGTCAGATTGCCAATCTGGTTCTCTTGAACTCAGACTTTAATGATGTTCCTGAGATTCTCTTCGAGGGTCGTCGCGTGGTCAATAACATTGCTCATATCGCCCCGATTTTCTTGATAAAGACCATCTATTCCTTCCTGTTAGCAGTCATCTGTATTGCCAGTGCTTTACTAGGTCGGTCAGAGTGGATTTTGATTTTCCCCTTCATTCCGATCCAGATTACCATGATTGACCAGTTTGTGGAAGGTTTCCCACCATTCGTTCTGACTTTTGAGCGAAATATCAAACCTGTTGAGCAGAATTTCCTCAGAAAATCCATGCTTCGAGCCCTACCAAGTGCCCTTATGGTCGTATTCAGCGTTCTCTTTGTGAAAATGTTTGGCGCGAGTCAAGGTTGGTCTGAGTTAGAAATCTCAACTCTACTCTATTATCTACTAGGGTCTATTGGTTTCTTGTCCGTATTTAGGGCCTGCATGCCATTCACACTCTGGCGTGTCCTCTTGATTGTCTGGTCAGTAGGAGGTTTCCTAGCGACAGCTCTCTTCCCAAGAATCCAAAAACTGCTTGAAATTTCAACCTTTACAGAACGAACGTTGCCTGTTTATGGTGTCATGATGTTGGTCTTTACAGTGATTTTCATTCTGACTAGTCGCTATCAAGCCAGAAAATAAAGAAAGACTGCAATCTGTGGATTGCAGTTTTTTTATACGACGAGTCTATCGTATAGTGGATTGAATCTGGAATAGGACATCATAGCTACTAAAACATTTCTAATACTCTTCGAAAATCTCTTCAAACCACGTCAACGTCGCCTTACCGTACTCAAGTACGGCCTGCGGCTAGTTTCCTAGTTTGCTCTTTGATTTTCATTGAGTATAAAAATTAATTTGCCTTTCCTAATCGATTTGTTTATATATTATTTCAATATACTATAAATCTAATGTGCAAGGCCTACGTGCCTATTATCTATCGGTGAACCCAAGAGCGACCCTCAAGCCTGCTTGTATTGAGGTAGCAGCTTCAAATGTATGTGGCTAGACTATTTGAAGTATGACGCAAGAAACAATACTCTTCGAAAATCACCAGAAAAGCTAGTTAAACTACTATCCTTCTGGTGATTTTGCTTAATTTCTGATGTTCGAGACATGATTGAGGAGATTTGTCTTGATTTTTTCCTAAAAAAGGGCAGACTCCTCCCTTGGTTTGATGCTCGATTTTTAAAATAAGGTGACTTATTCTGTTAGGCATGTTTTCCCCTGCCCTCTAGCTCTATATGGAACAGGGAGTATCAGATTTATCTGGCAGATTGTATCAAATAAGGCTTGAAACTGTTTTGAATAGGCGTATAGACTTGAGAATTTGAGAATATGTCGTCTAGCAGTAGAGACATATTTTCGGCAATATGAAGGAAGAGAGGTCGAAAACGCTTGATAGTCAAGGCCTTTACTTCATCACCAGCTAGCTGCTTTAAAAAGAGGTAGAGATTATAAGCCAGATAGCCCATCATCATACGTACTTCATTCTTAACCATGGTCGAACTATCTGTCTTATCCCCAAAGAATCCTGCTTTCCTTTCTTTGATAAAGTTTTCAGCATTCCCTCGTTCACGATAGAATTGAAACAGCTCCTCACTATCTACACTGCTTAAATTGGTTACAAGAGAGACCACATCATAGAACAATTCCCCTTCCTGTCTTTGGGAAAATTGGCAAACACGACGTGGCTGGCGCCAAGAATCGGCTTTATAAAGGGACTCTGAATAGGAAGAATGAGGTAAAATACTCAAATCCTCTGAACAAGGCAAGGTTAAATCTCCCAAGCGACTCAGAACAGCGTTCCTTTTCAGTTTGGTCAAATAGGCATGACCTCTATCTTCCAGTAAATCATAGAGTTTTGGGCTCACAAAACCGCTATCCATACGAAAAATCAGATGGTCAAACTGCTCTAAAATGGGGTGAATAAGGGCATCTGCTCCTTCTGAACAATAGCGATTTCCAGAACGTAACTGGGCATTCAGACAATAGCCAGTCTGGCTTTCAAAGGCATAAAGGGGATGATAAGCTGTCACCTGATAATGAGCATTATAGTCGGCTCCCTCTTGATGCCCATAAGTGGTAAAATGAGTGGAATCCACATCAACGATAAGACTGGGTTGGCTTTGCATTTGTAAAAAGAGTTGAACCAGTTCAAAGTTTAGTCTTCGCAAGCTCCCAACAGTTGCTTCTGTTGAACGTGACAGAAAGCGAGACAAGGTTGGTTGAGACGCAACTTGTCCAGTTTCCAACAGTTTTGGAAAATAAGCATCTGATTTTAATTTCTTACAGGCATAGTCTATGTCATAGCCTGTAAGGATTTGAAAGAGAAATTGGATGACAATATCGGCATCCGAATAGTGATAATAGCGTCGTTTATCATCGCTCATAAGATGTTTTGAAATAGTTTCTTTTAGATTCAACTTTGTGAAGAGTTCTTTGAAGAGCAGAAGACCAGCTTGATTGGTCAGATTTCCACCATCGAAAGAAAAGTGTGATAAAGTATTGTTTTTCGTAGATTTATTTTATATACTGGTCATTAGAATTTCCTTTGTTTTGATTTTGTTTTCGATTATATCATAAAGGAGAAACTCCCTTTTGTCCAGTAAAAACAGCACCCAATGGGTGAAAAGAGAAAGCACCTAGAATCCTCGGTTTCATATCGATTCTGGATGCTTTTTGTGTTAGGTGTGAATAATTGGGGGAGAAAGAGATTGAAGATTGTCAAAAACAGATGAATGAATATATAGACGAGTATGAACATCAAGTGAGGAGATTGGAGAAATTAGTTAACACTATAAATTTTGCAATTGATAGTAAAGAGAGAGGCTTCAACATCCCATTAGAGTAATTTAAATGTATTTTAATTGTTACAGAAATCGTGATAAAATGATTAGCAGTAGTAGATTGGAGGAAATAGTGTGGGAAGCTTATTAGCTACTCGAATTAAGAGCAGAAGAAAAGAATTGAAATTATCTCAGAAAGAGTTAGCTGAAGGAATTTGTAAGCAAGGTCAGATTAGTCGTTTGGAGAACGGAGAATATACTCCAGGTTCAGAATTATTGCATCAACTAGCTAAAAGACTTAGTGTTAGTATGGATTATTTTTTTTGACGAGCAAATTTTGAATGAGAGTACAGAACTTATTGAGTTTAAAAAAATAGTTATAGTTGCTTAGTTTCAAACAAGCATGTTATAATAAAGCTATGGCATATAGTACAGATTTTAAACAGCGAGCATTAGATTACATCAAAGAGGGGCACAGCCATGTCGAGGCAGCCAAGGTTTTTGATGTTGGCGTCAGAACTCTCTTCACGTGGGAAAAGAACTTACGTGAACAAGGACACTTAGAGAGGAAAAAGCGAGTCGTCAAAAACCGAAAGATTCCTTTAGAGGAATTGAAATCCTTTGTAGAGGCTTATCCAGATGCTTTTTTACGGGAAATTGCGGCACATTTTGATTGTGCTGTCCCTTCAGTATGGGCAGCTTTAAAGCAGATGAAGGTCACTTCAAAAAAAGATGACGAGCTT
>NZ_VMMV01000032.1:0-3787 GCF_013277375.1 Streptococcus sp. 3613 | reverse complement strand
AGGTCGACAAATCACAATTTGCTTGTGAGATAGCTATAAAAGTGTGGAGAAATAGCTTGAAATTTAGTATAATATAGCTAAACTATTTGTTTAAAGTGAGAAAAAAATGGGAAATTTTAGCTTTCTTTTAAAAAATGACGAATATGAATCTTTTTCAAAACCTTGCATTGAAGCTGAGAATATGATTGCTACATCAACTGTGGCTACTGCCTTTATGGCGCGTCGTGCTTTAGAGCAGGCTGTCCATTGGATATATAGTCACGATTCATATTTAGAAGCTCCCTATCGTGCTACTCTATCTTCTTTAGTATGGGATGATGATTTTAGGGATATCGTAGATTCTGAACTCCACAAGCAGATAGTTCTGTTGATTCGGTGGGGAAACCATGCTGCTCATGGTGGTGAAATTAAGGAACGAGAAGCGATTTTAGCTTTGCATCATTTGTATCAGTTTGTTAATTTTATCGATTATTGTTACAGCAATGAATTTGTGGAGCGTTATTTTGATGAGAAGTGCTTACTACTTTCAGCAAACATCAAATACCGAGAAACTCCACAATCTATGATAAAGTTACAAGACAGTTTACCAGAACTGCCTGATTTTCATGAACAGATGGCTGCTCAGTCCGTAGAAGTTCAAGAGACTTATACTGAAAAACGTGAGACTGCAGCGCAACGGCAAGATGTGCCTTTCCATATTGATCAATTATCTGAGGCAGAGACAAGAAAGCTCTTTATTGATATTGATCTCCGTCTAGCAGGATGGATATTTGAAGAAAACTGTCGTGTTGAGATAGCTGTTGATGGTCTCAAGCACGGTTCAGGAATTGGTTACTGTGACTATGTACTTTATGGTAAAAATGGGAAAATTTTAGCGATTGTAGAGACTAAAAAAGCCTCTGTCAATCCAGAAGTAGGGGAAGTACAGGTCAAAGAATATGCTGAAGCTCTGGAGAAACATATCGGCTATCAGCCAATTTGCTTTATTACAAATGGGTTGAAGCACTATATACTTGATGGTCCGAACCGCCGCCAGATTGCAGGCTTTTACTCTCAAGAAGAATTGCAATTAGTGATGGATAGACGTCATCTTCAAAAACCACTTGAGGATATTTCTAGTAAAATTAGAGACGATATTTCCGGGCGTCACTACCAAAAACATGCGATTGCAAGCGTTTGTGAAGCTTTCTCTAATCATCGTAGACAGGCACTTTTGGTTATGGCAACTGGGGCTGGGAAAACTCGTACAGCAGTTTCTCTAGTTGATACCTTATCACGTCATAACTGGGTAAAAAACGTTCTCTTCTTAGCCGATAGAACTTCCTTGGTTAAGCAAGCCTATGATTCGTTTAGAAAATTACTCCCAGATCTTTCCGTTTGTAACTTCTTAGAAGATAAAGAAGGAGCTCAATCAAGTCGCATGGTCTTTTCAACTTATCCGACCATGATTGGAGCGATTAGTGGTCAAGAAGAAGTAAATCAACGCCCTTTCACTGTTGGGCATTTTGACCTTATCATAATTGACGAGTCTCACCGTTCTATTTATCAGAAATACAAGTCCATTTTTGATTATTTTGATGCAAGGATTGTAGGCTTAACAGCTACTCCGCGTCAAGATTTAGATAAAAACACCTATGGATTCTTTAATTTGGAGAATGGTGTTCCAACATATGCATATGATTTGGAAGAGGCTGTTAAAGACGGATATTTAGTAGCCTATCATTCTATCGAAACCAAACTGAAACTACCTACGGATGGTCTACATTATGATGATTTATCCGAAGAAGAAAAGGAACATTTTGATAGCAAATTTGAAGACGATAGCTGTGAAAAAGATATTGATGGGAGTGTGTTTAATTCTTTTATTTTCAATAAAAGTACAGTAGAAATTGTTTTAAATGAACTCATGACAAGAGGAATTCAGACAGCCTCGGGGGATGAAATTGGTAAAACTATTATTTTTGCTAAAAATCATGACCATGCGGAATATATCAGAGGTATTTTTAACAACCGCTATCCTGAAAAAGGGAGCGACTATGCTCAGGTGATTGATTATAGTATTAAGCATTATCAGACCTTGATTGATGATTTTAAAATTAAGGAGAAGTATCCTCAAATTGCGATTTCTGTCGATATGTTAGATACAGGTATTGATGTACCAGAGGTTGTTAATTTAGTCTTCTTCAAGAAAGTACGCTCTAAAACTAAGTTTTGGCAGATGATTGGTCGAGGAACCCGTCTATGTAAAGATTTATTTGGACCTGAGCAGGATAAGGAAAACTTCTTGGTATTTGATTATGGGGACAATTTTGATTATTTTCGTGCAGATCCAAGAGATGGAGAGGGTCGTCACATTGTTTCGTTGACTCAGCGTTTATTTAATATCAAAGTGGACTTGATTCGAGAACTTCAGGGACTCCAATACCAAGAAGATCAGTTTGCGAGAGCATACCGTCAGGAGCTTGTTTTAGAACTTCAAGGTCGTATAGAGAGCTTAAATGAGTTGGACTTCAGGGTTCGTATGGTTTTAGATACAGTTTATAGCTATAGGAAATTGGAAAGTTGGCAGAATCTAACTGCTGTTACAAGTGAAACCATTCAAAAAAATCTCTCTCCGCTTTTATTTGATGAAGATAAAGAAGATGAGATGGCGAGGAGATTTGATTTGTGGTTGCTTCATATTCAGTTGGGGCAACTGACAGCTAAATCTTCCACTGTTCATATTTCCCAAGTGATGAAGACGGCTAGAGCTCTTTCTGCTATTGGCAATATCCCGCAGGTTTTTGAGCAGGCTGAAATTATCAGGAAAGTACAGGAGCCTGAATTTTGGAAAGAAGTTAACTTGTCTGATTTGGAAAAAATTCGTCTTGCTATTCGAGATTTATTACAGTTTTTGGATAAAACAGACCGTAAACCCTACTATGTTAACTTTGAAGATCGTATACTCTCCACTGTTCACGAGACCACAGCATTTTTGCAGGTCAACGATCTTCGGTCTTACAATGAAAAAGTTGAGCATTATTTGAAAACTCATCTGGATGAGGAGTCCATTTCTAAGCTATACCATAATAAAAAGTTGACATCTGATGATATGCTTGCACTTGAAAAATTGCTCTGGGAAAAATTAGGTAGCAAAGCAGACTACCAACATCATTATGAAAATAAGGCAATTCCGAGATTGGTGCGTGAGATTATTGGCTTAGATAGAGAGTCTGCCAATCGTATTTTTTCTAAATTTTTGTCGGATGAGAATCTCAATGCCAGGCAGATTTCATTTGTAAAATTGATTGTAGACTACATTGTAGAAAATGGTTGCTTAGAGATGAAAGTGTTAACGCAAGAGCCATTTAAATCTCATGGATCTGTTCAACTACTCTTTCAACACCAACTACCAGTACTTCGTAATATTGTTCAAACCATTGAGCTCATCAATGATCGAGCTGGAGAAGTGGCTTAAATTCTAAAGTGATTGCCATACTGAGACTCATTTAAAATTAAAAAGAGTAGAAATTTATGTCATATATGAGAAGTTTTATTAGGAAGAATGTCATCGTTTTCCTAGAATACAGTATCAGTTGTTAAGTGGTTGATAAATTTCAAAGTAGATACTTGTACCACGATGTTTGTTGATCGAGTTATTATAAAAGAGCTACTTTGATTTTAAAGAAATAGAAAACAAAAAGTCGAGCAAGAATTCAATTGCAGGAGAAAATGAAGGAATACTCAGTGAAAATCAAAGAGCAAACTAGCTGCAGGCTGCTCAAAACACGGTTTTGAGGTTGTAGAT
>NZ_VMMV01000031.1:47700-59368 GCF_013277375.1 Streptococcus sp. 3613 | reverse complement strand
GTAACATATACATACGGCACGACAAGGCTGACATGGTTTGAAGAGTATGGAACAATCATAACTTATTTGAAGATTTTAAAAGATTGTAAGCTATTATATCTGGATAAATAAGTATTAGAAACTAAAGTGAGGAAAAAGATGTTTTTATATTTAAAGGGTTTAGGAAAATTTCGTAAGTCAAAAGCTTATGGATTGGTGGGATGTCTGGCATTGGTGAGTATGATTGGATTATCGGTTCCTGATTTACCAGTTATTGGTGGTGGGGTCGTTTATGCTGACGTTATTCAAGGTGGCGATGATATAAAAGATGTGAGCGTTCATGAGAAGTCCGCTGAGGGTGTTGCTATGACTTATACCACTTATGATAGTGGTACGAGTGGGAAACAAACCGCATCAGGTAGCGGTGTCTTTGTAGCGCCGAATGTGATGGTAACAGTAGCTCATAACTACTATGATAAAAACCAAGATGATAAGTCTGCGGTCTTGCGTGGTGGGGAGTCTGCTCGTAGTTATGTTGTGATGAACTCGGAAAAGGAGAAAAGCAATAAAGTACCTACTTCAGGGGTATCAGAAGCTCTTGAAAAAGACTCTATTCACTTGTATAACGGCAAAGACTTTGGTAAAGACTATAGCAACGACTTAGCAGTAGTGGTAACTAAAAAGCCTGTAGAAGCTATGACAGGGGGAGAAGACTCTCCAAGAGAGTTGAGTGATAAAGAGGTTTCTACTGGTGATAAAATCACTATGGTCGGATATCCCAATGATTTTTCTACTCCAAATTTAAGTAAAGAAAATAAAGCTCGCTTGAAAGACGGTAAGGCTTATTCAGTCTCAACAACTGTGAGCAGTATCAATAAAGAGAGCGGTGCAGTCACTTATCATTCCTCAGCTTTGGGAGGTTTTTCAGGTGCTCCTTTGTTTAATGATAAGGGAGAGGTAGTCGGTATCCACCAGCACGGAACAAATACTTCAAACGCTCCTGAGAGTGAGCGTATTGGCGGTGGTACTATCTTTACGGAAAAGCACAGAACTTGGATTCGTTCTATGATTGATAAATATGGTATAAAGGGTTGGTATATAGATGGTGCAAACCGTTACTACTATGATGAAAATCATATAGCTTTAAAAGATGTAGAGTCTGAGATTGACGGCGCTTTGTATCGTTTTGATGAAAAAGGTCGAGCTACTTTAGTAAAAGGTGAAGAAAAAGGTCGAGTAGTATTACGTGTAGAAGATACTAAAGGCAATCCTTTGATTTCAGATAAGGTTGTTCAGGAAGGTCCTGTTGGAAGTGGTTTAGAGTTTCATTTGAGACAAAACCCTGATTTTAAGCAGTTGGTAGCAAGTTCTCCTAAAGCCAAAGTGGTTTCTTACAATGGAGTGTCTATAAACAAGTTGGCTAATGATACAAGTTGGTCTGATGAATATATCAGTAAGTTAGCTTTAGGTAATACCATTATAAAAGCTGTTGTTGACTCAGTAAATCCTTCATCTACTTCGTCTTCTGATTTCGCAAGAACGGAGGTTGGTAAGGTTGACTTGAGTGGCAAATCCAACTTACCTGTGCCTAGTAAAGAGGTGTTACAAGCTCCGAATGGTTCAGAAAATTTTTATGCTACAACGCATATTCAAACGCCAGATGGGTCAGGGTCTGGTACCTTAATTGCACAAAATCTAGTATTAACAGTCGCTCATAATTTTTTAACAGTTAAAGGTTCTGAGGTCGTTACGAAATCTGGTCGTACCAATACAGTGTATAAAGCAACCTTACCGAATGGTCAGTCTGTGCATTTTTCAGATGATGATATTGTTTATTGGAATAAAAAAGATTCCGTATTTGGATTTAAAAATGACTTAGCCTTGGTTCGACTAAAAGAAGATTTCAAAGCGGTAACTCCTGTAGAGGTTGTAAAACAATCTTCGAAAGTTGCAGAGGGGGATTCAGTTTCGGTCTATGGTTTTCCAGATAACAAGCTAAGTCCAGTTTTAGATAGCAAAGTAGTAGGAACTACAGACTTCGGTTCAGGTGTTGAGGGTATCAGCTATGAAGGCACAAAACCCGGAGCGTCTGGTGGTGGTCTTTATAATGACAAAGGTACTTTAATTGGAGTTCACCAAAATGGTGTCGTAGGAAGCCGCAGTGGTGGTTTGGTTTTATCAAAAGAGCAACTGGATTGGGTTCGTTCTTATATTGAAGGTAAACCAAAAGAGCCTGTCTATGTAAAAGATGAAGTTTTGGTGGATGAGAAGGATAAGGATAAACTTCCTTCAACTCCAAAAGACGAAAAACCAAGTACACCTAAAATAGAGTCTGATAAAGATAAAGTAGAACCTCCTCTCAAACCGCAAAAGGAGCCGAAAACAGAGGTTATTACCACTTACGAAGGTGATAGTACCCTTGAGGTTGGAAAAGAGCGTACAGAGGATACTAAGGGTGAAAAAAAAGGTGTTCCACTTATTTACCGAGTAGTGTATAAAGGTACTAAGCCGAAAGTAGAAAAAGAATCGATTGCTTTTGATACTCTTTACCAAGGAGATGAAACAAAAGAGCTTGGTTTCCGTTCAGTTGTAGAGGGTAAAGGAGGGGTGGTTACTCGAACTACTACTTATCAAGTAGATAAGTATACAGGAGCGGTATCTTCTCAAGTTTCTGAGAAGAAAATAGCTCCTCAATCCAAGGTGATTACTTTAGGTATTAAACCCAACAGTGTCATAAAAGAACTTCCGATTACAGAGCGTTTTGAGGACTCCGAAGAGTTAGAGAAAGGGAAAACGGAGGTTGTTTCGGAGGGGTATGTAGGTAAAGAAGTTACTACGGTGACTTATAAGGTCTTAGCTGATGGAAAGATTGTTGAAAATTCTCGTACAGTCGAGGTTACACCTATGAAAGAACGTGTGGTTCTTAAGGGTGTGAAGGAAGTGGTGTCATCGACGGAAGAAAACTCAAGTAATCTCAAAGAGGAAGTGGTATCTCCAGATAAAGTAGAGTTTCTAGTTCCAAAAGATGCGCCGATCAGAGAAGAACTGCCTGCGTCTAGTGAGGAATTTTCAGAGTCAGAGGTTTTAGTATCGGGAGAAAAAATACCAGGAGACCTTGGGAAGTCTATAGTATCTTCAAAAGAACTAGTCCCTGAAAGAGTGGAAGTTCCAGACTTTGTGGCTAAAGTTACAGGTGGAGAAAAATTGACAGTAGAAGGGCACCGAGATGAGAGAAAAATAAAGACTCCATCAAAACAGGAAAGATTATCTAGCCCAGAAACCACTGCTCAATTCACAATGAACGGGACAGGTTCGTCATCGTTAACAGCTGTTTTTGGCGTTGAAGCGGATAACATGTCACTTTCTACTGTTGAACATTCTGTTATTACATATAATCAACAAAGAGGATGGCATAAGATAAATAATCAGTGGTATTTTAGAAATTCCGATGGGAAAGAACGGACAGGCTGGATGAAAGAAAATGATGCATGGTATTATTTTGATGCGAATGGAATCATGCAAACCGGTTGGATACAGGATACAGACGGTAATTGGTATTATCTCAAGGATAATGGCATGATGGAGGTAGGCTGGTTCCAAGATTCAAGTGGCGCGTGGTACTACTTAGGATCATCTGGTTCCATGGAATCCAATACATGGATTTATTATAAAGGAAAGTGGTACTATATCGATGCTTTTGGGAAACTACTTTTCAATTCGCTAACACCAGACGGCTATAGAGTGAACGAGTACGGGGAATGGATCAACTGATTTTGCTTTATGACCTATTGATGAGCAAGCGAGTAGTATAAAAAACATTAGAATTAATAGTCTAGGAAGTGGTAAGAGTTCTCTAAAACGGCTGATTTTGTAATCTTTTTTGTAAAATAGAGTCTTTAATAAATAATATGAGCAAGATTTATCTCTTTACAAGTGATTAGGATTAATAATTTTTAACTTTCTCGCTCCTTTTGTCTTTCTTTTCCGAATAAATAGGTAGTAGCAGTGAATCTAGTAAACCTAGATTTAAAAATGTGCTATAATGAAAGGAGAGGAAATATGATTCTAAGACATCCGGGCATTAGCCCGACCAATGATTTGGTTGCTAAGAAAATCTTTAGCAACCCAGAAATCACTTGTCAATTTATCCGCGATATGCTGGATTTACCAGCAAAAAATGTGACCATTTTGGAGGGAAGCAATATTCATGTCTTGACTTCCATGCCCTATTCGGCGCAAGATTTCTATACCAGTATTGATGTCTTGGTGGAGTTGGATAATGGAACCCAAGTAATCATTGAAATTCAGGTTCATCATCAGAATTTTTTCATCAATCGCCTGTGGGCTTACCTATGTAGTCAGGTCAATCAAAACCTAGAAAAAATTCGCCAACGAGAAGGTGATACACACCAGAGTTACAAACATATTGCACCAGTATATGCTATCGCTATCGTGGACAGTAATTATTTTCAAGATGACTTAGCTTTTCATAGCTTTAGCATGCGCGAGGATACGACAGGTGAGGTCTTAACCATCACAAATAATGGACAGGAACATCATCTAGTCAAGATGGCGTTCTTGGAATTAAGAAAATACAGAGAAACCAGCAAAGATAGCATTCGCAAACCGTGGTTGGAGTTTTTTGGGAATAAACCCTTTACCCAACAACCCGAGCGAGCCATCAGCCAAGCAGACCAACTGCTGGACTACAAGAGCTGGTCCGAGGAGGACAGGAGAATGTTTAGTGAACAACGCAGGCGTGAAGAACAAGCCTTATTAGCACAGGACTATGCTTTGGAGCAAGCTGAGGAAAAAGGTTTAGAGAGGTCTTGAACGTGGTCGCGCAGAGGGGATTGAACAAGGCATCGAAAAAGGTTTAGAACAAGGACTTGAACGTGGGAAAGTTGAAGGAAGTTTGTCTATGCTACTAAATCTAGTCCACCAAGGACTTCTGACTTCCGAGGTTGCCAGTCAGCAGTTGGGCATGACCGTTGCTGAGTTTGAAGTATTATTGAAAGACCATCATAAATAAGAATGTTGAATCTCAAATTCAAGTTAGGCAGAGAGAAGAAATTTTCAGAGAGATTTGCGATCCAACTATTTTTTAGGACAATCATTGCTTCACCTCTCGATGAAGGCAACTTTTTTAGAAGTCGTTTTTTTAGGTAAGAGGATTGACTTTAGGAAATCATCTACGAGTCAGTTTTTTTAAGTCCTCATATAGAGACTCTAGGCATAAAATCTTAAAAATCACAAACACGCATAGTATCAGGTAATTAAAAAACTTGATATTATGCGTTTTATAGTGCATTGAATCTATATTAGGACACAACAATTCTTAAATCATTGTTAGAAATTGGTTTGAATTTTCCAATCAATTTGTTCGATTTTTACATCATTGCATTATATCATGTGACTATTAACCTTGTTTTCTCCTAAAATTGACTTTCTTGTTTTTTATCTTGTCCACTCGAAACAAGTGTTGTAAGAATTTGATTATTTTTGAAAGTACTTTTAATGTAGTTTATATACTTAAAAAGATTTGAAACTAAATTCCAAATTAGAAAAAGACTTGAAATACTAAAAAAAAAGTATACTCTAATTGAAAACGGTAACAAAACTAATTTAGAGAATGAAATATAGAGTATTTCTCTCTTAAAAGTTTTTGGTGAAACGAGATGTAGAAAGGAGATTTAGCCAAAGAGTCTATTAGTGCTAGAATAATAGATTAGAATTATTTTAGAAAAACGAAGTGAGCAGCTTATAAATTCAAGTCCCCAAATAGATTCATACTAGTATCTTTTGCAAAAAATAAAGGGCGGACTTCCTTCATGAATATCAATTTCATCTATAAGGAAGGTAGCTCATTGAACTAACTTATTTATTCTGTTTGTCGCTAGAAAAATCAGACCTCCTTGTGAAGATTGAGGAGATACTGAATGAAAATCAAAGAAGAAACTAGCAAGCTAGCAGTAGATTGCCCAAAACACCGCTTTGAGGTTGTAGATAAGACTGACCTATATAATCCAAGGTGAAGCGACTGTGGTTTGAAGAGATTTTCAAAGAGTATAGGTTAGAGAGTGTAGTGTTTTTATGTCCTTCTAGTAGAAAATGCTAGACAGAAGAATGGGGAACTTGGATAGGAAAAATAGATTGAGAAAGGAGGTTAGAAGAGATGATTATTACAAAAATTAGCCGTTTAGGAACTTATGTGGGAGTAAATCCACATTTTGCAACATTAATAGATTTTCTAGAAAAAACAGGACTAGAAAATTTAACAGAAGGTTCGATTGCTATCGATGGTGATCGATTGTTTGGGAATTGCTTTACTTATCTAGCAGATGGTCAAGCAGGGGCTTTCTTTGAAACACACCAAAAATATTTGGATATTCATTTAGTTTTGGAAAACGAAGAAGCCATGGCTGTTACGTCGCCGAAAAATGTAAGCGTTACCCAAGAGTATGATGAAGAGAAGGATATTGAATTATACACAGGGAAAGTGGAACAGTTGGTTCATTTGAGAGCTGGCGAATGCCTCATCACTTTTCCAGAAGATTTACATCAACCCAAGGTTCGTATAAATGATGAACCTGTGAAAAAAATTGTCTTTAAAGTTGCGATTTCTTAATGTAGAAAGGGAAGAACGATGAAAAAAATGAGAAAGTTTTTATGTCTAGCTGGAGTTGCGCTAGCAGCCGTTGCCTTGGTAGCTTGTTCAGGAAAGAAAGAAAGTACAACTAGTACTGAACCACCGACAGAATTATCTGGTGAGATTACAATGTGGCACTCCTTTACTCAAGGACCACGTTTAGAAAGTATTCAAAAATCAGCAGATGCTTTCATGCAAAAGCATCCAAAAACGAAAATCAAGATTGAAACATTCTCTTGGAATGACTTCTATACTAAATGGACTACAGGTTTAGCAAATGGAAATGTGCCAGATATTAGTACAGCTCTTCCTAACCAAGTAATGGAAATGGTCAACTCAGATGCTTTGGTTCCGCTAAATGATTCTATCAAGCGTATTGGACAAGATAAATTTAACGAAACTGCCTTAAATGAAGCAAAAATCGGAGATGATTACTACTCTGTTCCTCTTTATTCACATGCACAAGTCATGTGGGTTAGAACAGATTTGTTAAAAGAGCATAATATTGAGGTTCCTAAAACTTGGGATCAACTCTATGAAGCTTCTAAAAAATTGAAAGAAGCTGGAGTTTATGGCTTGTCTGTTCCGTTTGGAACAAATGACTTAATGGCAACACGTTTCTTGAACTTCTACGTACGTAGTGGTGGAGGAAGCCTCTTAACAAAAGATCTTAAAGCAGACTTGACAAGTCAACTTGCTCAAGATGGTATTAAATACTGGGTTAAATTGTATAAAGAAATCTCACCTCAAGATTCTTTGAACTTTAATGTCCTTCAGCAAGCTACCTTGTTCTATCAAGGAAAAACAGCATTTGACTTTAACTCTGGCTTCCATATCGGAGGAATCAATGCCAACAGTCCTCAATTGATTGATTCGATTGATGCTTATCCTATTCCAAAAATCAAAGAATCTGATAAAGACCAAGGAATTGAGACCTCAAACATTCCAATGGTTGTTTGGAAAAATTCAAAACATCCAGAAGTTGCTAAAGCATTCTTAGAAGCACTTTATAATGAAGAAGACTACGTTAAATTCCTTGATTCAACTCCAGTAGGTATGTTGCCAACTATTAAGGGGATTAGCGATTCTGCAGCCTATAAAGAAAATGAAACTCGTAAGAAATTTAAACATGCTGAAGAAGTGATTACTGAAGCTGTTAAAAAGGTACTGCTATTGGTTATGAAAATGGACCAAGTGTACAAGCTGGTATGTTGACTAACCAACACATTATTGAACAAATGTTCCAAGATATCATTACAAATGGAACAGATCCTATGAAAGCTGCAAAAGAAGCAGAAAAACAATTAAACGATTTATTTGAGGCTGTTCAGTAGATGTAAAAGACAAGAAAATAGGTGGGCTAGTGAGCTGAAAAGCCCTAGCCCAATCTTGTAAAAGAAGGGAGAAGGAGAATGGTTAAAGAACGTAATTTAACTCGCTGGATATTTGTTTTGCCAGCTATGATTATCGTAGGATTACTCTTTGTTTATCCGTTTTTCTCGAGTATTTTTTATAGCTTTACCAATAAGCATTTGATTATGCCCAATTATAAATTTGTTGGTTTAGCTAACTATAAAGCTGTGCTATCAGATCCCAACTTCTTTAATGCGTTCTTTAATTCAATTAAGTGGACCATTTTCTCATTAGTTGGTCAAGTTTTAGTAGGGTTTGTATTGGCTTTAGCTCTTCACAGAGTACGCCACTTCAAGAAATTATATAGGACCTTATTGATTGTTCCTTGGGCATTTCCTACCATCGTTATTGCCTTCTCTTGGCAGTGGATTCTAAACGGGGTTTATGGCTACTTACCTAATCTAATCGTAAAATTAGGTTTAATGGAACATACACCTGCATTTTTGACAGATAGTACATGGGCATTCCTATGTTTGGTGTTTATCAACATTTGGTTTGGAGCACCAATGATTATGGTTAATGTGCTTTCAGCTTTGCAAACAGTACCAGAAGAACAATTTGAGGCTGCTAAGATAGATGGTGCTTCAAGTTGGCAGGTGTTCAAGTTTATCGTCTTTCCACATATTAAAGTAGTTGTAGGGCTTCTAGTTGTTTTGAGAACTGTATGGATCTTTAATAACTTTGACATTATCTACCTTATTACGGGTGGTGGACCGGCTAATGCTACAACGACGCTTCCAATTTTTGCTTACAACCTGGGTTGGGGCACTAAATTGTTGGGTCGTGCTTCAGCAGTTACAGTGTTGCTCTTTATCTTCTTGATGGCGATTTGCTTTATCTACTTTGCTATCATCAGTAAGTGGGAAAAGGAGGGTAGAAAATAATGAAGAAGAAATCCAGTATTTATTTAGATATTCTCTCACATGCACTCTTGATTGGTGCGACTATTGTTGCAATTTTCCCATTGGTATGGATTATCATATCGTCTGTCAAGGGGAAAGGGGAATTGACTCAGTATCCAACACGATTTTGGCCTGAACAGTTTACATTAGATTATTTTATACATGTTATCAACGATTTGCACTTTATTGATAACATTCGAAATAGTTTAATCATTGCCTTAGCTACAACCCTTATTGCGATTATTATTTCTGCTATGGCAGCCTACGGTATTGTTCGATTCTTCCCTAAATTGGGAGCAATCATGTCGAGACTACTCGTCATTACCTATATTTTCCCACCAATTTTGTTAGCAATTCCCTATTCAATTGCCATTGCTAAAGTTGGGTTAACAAATAGTTTATTTGGCTTGATGATGGTTTATCTATCTTTTAGTGTTCCATATGCAGTTTGGCTCTTAGTTGGATTTTTCCAAACAGTTCCAATTGGAATTGAAGAAGCAGCTCGAATTGATGGTGCAAATAAATTTGTAACGTTTTATAAAGTTGTGCTACCGATTGTAGCACCAGGTATTGTAGCAACAGCTATTTATACATTTATCAATGCTTGGAATGAATTCCTGTATGCCTTGATTTTGATTAACAATACAGGAAAGATGACAGTAGCAGTAGCCCTTCGTTCACTTAATTGTTCAGAAATACTAGACTGGGGAGATATGATGGCAGCGTCTGTTATTGTAGTTCTTCCATCAATCATTTTCTTCTCTGTCATCCAAAATAAGATTGCAAGTGGATTGTCAGAAGGATCTGTGAAGTAATACTCAATGAAAATCAAAGAGCAAACTAGCCGCAGGCTGCTCAAAGTACAGCTTTGAGGTTGCAAATAAAACTGACGAAGTCAGCTCAGAACACGTTTTTGAGGTTGTAGATGAAGCTGACGAAGTCAGTAACCATACGCACAGTAAGGCGACGTTGACTCGGTTTGAAGAGATTTTTGAAGAGTATAAGTTAAAATTAGAAAGTTTATTCAATAATAAAGGAGAAAAACATGGTTAAATATGGTGTTGTTGGAACAGGGTATTTTGGAGCTGAATTGGCTCGTTATATGCAAAAGAATGATGGAGCAGAGATTACTCTTCTCTATGATCCAGATAATGCAGAAGTAATTACAGAAGAATTGGGAGCAAAAGTAGCAAGTTCCCTAGATGAGTTGGTTTCTAGCGATGAAGTAGATTGTGTTATCGTCGCAACTCCAAATAATCTTCATAAAGAACCGGTTATTAAGGCTGCACAGCATGGTAAAAATGTTTTCTGTGAAAAACCAATTGCGCTTTCTTATCAAGATTGTCGCGAGATGGTAGATGCGTGTAAAGAAAACAATGTAACCTTTATGGCAGGACATATTATGAATTTCTTTAATGGTGTTCATCATGCAAAAGAACTCATTAATCAAGGAGTTATCGGAGACGTTCTATATTGTCATACAGCTCGTAATGGTTGGGAAGAACAACAACCGTCAGTATCATGGAAAAAAATTCGTGAAAAATCAGGTGGTCACTTGTATCACCACATCCATGAATTGGATTGCGTTCAATTCCTTATGGGGAGCATGCCTGAAACTGTAACCATGACAGGTGGAAATGTGGCCCATGAAGGTGAACATTTCGGTGATGAAGATGATATGATTTTTGTCAATATGGAATTTTCTAATAAGCGTTTTGCTTTGTTAGAATGGGGTTCAGCTTATCGTTGGGGTGAACATTATGTCTTAATCCAAGGAAGCAAAGGTGCCATCCGCTTAGACTTATTCAACTGTAAAGGAACTCTTAAGCTAGATGGGCAAGAAAGCTATTTCTTGATTCACGAATCGCAAGAAGAAGATGATGATCGGACTCGTATCTATCATAGTACAGAGATGGATGGAGCAATTGCTTATGGTAAACCAGGTAAACGTACTCCATTATGGCTATCATCTGTCATTGATAAAGAAATGCGCTATCTGCATGAGATTATGGAAGGAGCTCCAGTATCAGAAGAATTTGCAAAACTTTTGACAGGTGAAGCTGCCCTAGAAGCAATTGCTACTGCAGATGCTTGTACCCAGTCTATGTTTGAAGATCGCAAAGTAAAATTGTCAGAAATTGTAAACTAAATTTTGGTATTCTCCTATTATAGGTCGACTTGCTCCTCTGAAAGTACTTTTAGAGGAGCTGTTTGACTTGGCTAGTTTTTGAAACTGAAATCTATTATACTACAAACTATTGAAAGCGTTTTAATTTTAAGGTATAATAATCTCATAGAAATAAAGAAAAAAGAAAGGGAGGAAAGAAGATGCCACAGATTAGTAAAGAAGCCTTGATTGAACAAATCAAAGATGGAATCATCGTTTCTTGTCAGGCTCTTCCTCATGAACCGCTTTATACAGAAGCGGGAGGGGTGATTCCCTTGCTGGTCAAAGCGGCTGAGCAAGGTGGAGCAGTCGGTATCCGAGCCAATAGTGTTCGCGATATCAAGGAAATTAAGGAAGTCACCAAACTTCCGATTATTGGGATAATCAAACGAGATTATCCGCCACAAGAACCCTTCATCACGGCTACTATGAAAGAAGTTGATGAATTGGCAGAACTGGACATCGAGGTGATTGCTCTGGATTGTACCAAGCGTGAACGCTACGATGGTTTGGAAATTCAAGAGTTCATTCGTCAGGTCAAGGAGAAATATCCTAACC
>NZ_VMMV01000031.1:0-47573 GCF_013277375.1 Streptococcus sp. 3613 | reverse complement strand
GAGGCATCGTTGTTGGTGGCGCTATTACTAGACCAAAAGAGATTACAGAACGCTTCGTTGCTGGTCTTAAATAAGATGTGAGGGGGGAGTTTTATATTTAAAGTTTTACAAAAAGTTGGAAAAGCTTTTATGTTGCCTATAGCTATACTTCCTGCAGCAGGTCTACTTTTGGGGATTGGTGGTGCACTTTCAAACCCAACCACGATAGCAACTTATCCAATACTAGACAATAGTATTTTTCAATCGATATTCCAAGTAATGAGCTCTGCAGGAGAGGTTGTATTCAGTAACTTGTCACTACTTCTCTGTGTGGGATTATGTATTGGCTTAGCGAAACGAGATAAAGGAACCGCTGCGTTAGCAGGAGTAACTGGTTACTTAGTTATGACTGCAACGATCAAAGCTCTGGTAAAACTTTTTATGGCAGAAGGATCTGCAATTGATACTGGAGTTATTGGAGCATTAGTTGTCGGAATAGTTGCCGTATATTTGCACAACCGATATAGCAATATTCAATTACCTTCCGCTTTAGGATTCTTTGGAGGTTCACGCTTCGTTCCTATTGTTACATCGTTCTCTTCTATCTTAATTGGCTTTGTCTTCTTTGTTATTTGGCCACCTTTCCAACAACTTCTTGTTTCTACAGGTGGATATATTTCTCAGGCAGGTCCAATTGGAACTTTTCTATATGGATTTTTAATGAGACTTTCTGGAGCAGTAGGCTTACATCATATGATTTATCCTATGTTTTGGTATACTGAACTTGGTGGTGTTGAAACTGTTGCAGGACAAACAGTGGTTGGAGCTCAAAAAATATTTTTTGCTCAATTAGCCGATTCGGCTCATTCTGGATTATTTACAGAAGGAACAAGGTTTTTTGCAGGTCGTTTCTCAACAATGATGTTCGGTTTACCGGCTGCCTGTTTAGCGATGTACCATAGTGTTCCTAAGAATCGTCGTAAAAAATACGCGGGTTTGTTTTTTGGAGTTGCTTTAACATCTTTTATTACCGGTATTACAGAACCAATTGAATTTATGTTTCTATTCGTCAGTCCGGTTCTATATGTTGTTCACGCATTCCTTGATGGTGTCAGCTTCTTTATTGCAGACATCTTAAATATTTCAATAGGAAACACATTTTCAGGAGGTGTAATCGATTTCACTTTATTTGGAATTTTGCAGGGGAACGCTAAGACGAATTGGGTTCTTCAGATTCCATTTGGACTTATTTGGAGTGTTTTGTATTATATTATTTTTAGATGGTTCATTACTCAATTCAACGTTCTAACGCCAGGAAGAGGAGAAGAAGTAGATTCTAAAGAAATTTCTGAATCCGCAGATTCAACTTCAAATACTGCGGATCATTTAAAACAGGATAGCCTACAAATTATCAGAGCCTTGGGTGGATCAAATAATATAGAAGATGTAGATGCTTGTGTGACACGTTTACGTGTAGCTGTAAAAGAAGTTAATCAAGTTGATAAAGCACTTTTAAAACAAATTGGTGCAGTTGATGTCTTAGAAGTGAAGGGTGGCATTCAAGCAATCTATGGAGCAAAAGCAATCTTATATAAAAATAGTATTAATGAAATTTTAGGTGTAGATGATTAAGTACTTACTGACTTAATAAAAAATAGAGGAGAGTGATTGATGAGTAGGAAAAAATGAAAACGTATATAAATGCAAAGAACTCATTATCCAAGTTGGATACGCTTATAAAATAGGAGAATACAAATGAAATTTAGAAAATTAGCTTGTACAGTACTTGCGGGTGCTGCGGTTCTTGGTCTTGCTGCTTGTGGCAATTCTGGCGGAAATAAAGATGCTGGTAAATCAGGTGGTGACGGTGCCAAAACAGAAATCACTTGGTGGGCATTCCCAGTATTTACCCAAGAAAAAGCTGGTGACGGTGTTGGAACTTATGAAAAATCAATCATCGAAGCGTTTGAAAAAGCAAATCCAGATGTAAAAGTGAAATTGGAAACCATCGACTTCAAGTCAGGCCCTGAAAAAATCACAACAGCCATCGAAGCAGGAACAGCTCCGGACGTACTCTTTGACGCACCAGGACGTATCATCCAATACGGTAAAAATGGTAAATTGGCTGAGTTGAACGACCTTTTCACAGATGAATTTGTTAAAGATGTCAATAACGAAAACATCATACAAGCAAGTAAAGCTGGAGACAAGGCTTACATGTATCCAATTAGTTCTGCCCCATTCTACATGGCAATGAACAAGAAAATGCTAGAAGATGCTGGAGTGG
This sequence comes from Streptococcus sp. 3613, assembly GCF_013277375.1. NCBI lineage: Bacteria > Bacillati > Bacillota > Bacilli > Lactobacillales > Streptococcaceae > Streptococcus > Streptococcus sp. 3613. Next base: position 45,307 of record NZ_VMMV01000031.1, on the reverse strand, counting down.
CAAACCTTGTAAAAGAAGGTTGGACAACTGATGATTTTGAAAAAGTATTGAAAGCACTCAAAGACAAGGGCTACACACCAGGTTCATTGTTCAGTTCTGGTCAAGGGGGAGACCAAGGAACACGTGCCTTTATCTCTAACCTTTATAGCGGTTCTGTAACAGATGAAAAAGTTAGCAAATATACAACTGATGATCCTAAATTCGTCAAAGGTCTTGAAAAAGCAACTGGCTGGATTAAAGACAATTTGCTCAATAATGGTTCACAATTTGACGGTGGGGCAGATATCCAAAACTTTGCCAACGGTCAAACATCTTACACAACCCTTTGGGCACCAGCTCAAAATGGTATCCAAGCTAAACTGTTAGAAGCAAGTAAGGTAGAAGTAGTAGAAGTACCATTCCCATCAGACGAAGGTAAACCAGCTCTTGAATACCTTGTAAACGGATTTGCAGTATTCAACAATAAAGACGACAAGAAAGTCGCTGCATCTAAGAAATTCATCCAGTTTATCGCAGATGACAAAGAGTGGGGACCTAAAGACGTAGTTCGTACAGGTGCTTTCCCAGTCCGTACTTCATTTGGAAAACTTTATGAAGACAAACGCATGGAAACAATCAGCGGCTGGACTCAATACTACTCACCATACTACAACACTATTGATGGATTTGCTGAAATGAGAACACTTTGGTTCCCAATGTTGCAATCTGTATCAAATGGTGACGAAAAACCAGCGGACGCTTTGAAAGCCTTCACTGAAAAAGCGAACGAAACAATCAAAAAAGCTATGAAACAATAGTCCTTAGTTATTCTATAAAAAGTAGTTTTTTAAAGAAGCTAAGAGTGTATACCCCCTTTTCCCTCTACACAGATAGTGTAAGAAAAGGGGGCTTTTGTTTAAAATGTAAGAAACTGTCACGAAATTAAAATGAAGTTCTTACATAAGCGAATCATAAAAAATTTCATTTTGATTTTAAAACAGTTCAAGAAAGTCAAAAAATTATTCTATTTGAAAGAGAGGTGCCGACTGTGAAAGTCAATAAAATTCGTATGCGGGAAACAGTGATTTCCTATGCTTTCCTAGCACCAGTGTTGTTCTTCTTTATTATCTTTGTTTTAGCACCAATGATTATGGGCTTCATCACAAGTTTCTTTAACTATTCTATGACTAGTTTCCAATTTGTGGGCTTAGATAACTATGTCCGTATGTTTAAAGATCCTGTCTTTGCAAAATCTCTGATTAACACAGTTATTTTGGTTATTGGATCTGTGCCAGTTGTTGTTCTATTCTCACTCTTTGTAGCATCGCAAACCTATCACCAAAATGCTATTGCCAGATCCTTCTACCGTTTTGTCTTCTTCCTTCCTGTTGTAACAGGTAGTGTTGCCGTAACGGTTGTATGGAAATGGATCTATGATCCACTATCAGGTATCTTGAACTTTGTGCTTAAATCAAGTCATATCATTACTCAAAACATTTCATGGCTTGGTGATAAGCACTGGGCATTGATGGCGATTATGATTATTCTCTTGACCACTTCAGTTGGTCAGCCCATCATCCTTTATATCGCTGCTATGGGGAATATTGATAATTCACTGGTTGAAGCGGCGCGTGTTGATGGTGCAACTGAGTTTCAAGTTTTCTGGAAGATTAAATGGCCAAGCCTTCTTCCAACAACTCTTTATATTGCAATCATCACAACAATTAACTCCTTCCAGTGTTTCGCCTTGATTCAGCTTTTGACATCTGGTGGTCCAAACTACTCAACAAGTACCTTGATGTACTACCTGTACGAAAAAGCCTTCCAATTGACAGAATACGGCTATGCCAACACCATTGGTGTCTTCTTGGCAGTCATGATTGCGATCGTAAGCTTTGTTCAATTTAAAGTACTTGGAAACGACGTAGAATACTAAAGAAAGGAGACAGTTATGCAATCTACAGAAAAAAAACCATTAACAGCCTTTACTGTTATTTCAACAATCATTTTGCTCTTGTTGACTGTGCTGTTCATCTTTCCATTCTACTGGATTTTGACAGGGGCATTCAAGTCACAGCCTGATACCATTATGATTCCGCCACAATGGTTCCCTAAAATGCCAACCATGGAAAACTTCCAACAACTTATGGTGCAGAACCCTGCCTTGCAATGGATGTGGAACTCAGTATTTATCTCATTGGTAACCATGTTCTTAGTCTGTGCAACCTCATCTCTAGCAGGTTATGTATTGGCTAAAAAACGTTTCTATGGTCAACGCATTCTATTTGCTATCTTTATAGCTGCTATGGCGCTTCCAAAACAAGTTGTCCTTGTACCATTGGTACGTATCGTCAACTTCATGGGAATTCATGACACTCTTTGGGCAGTTATTTTGCCTTTGATTGGATGGCCATTTGGGGTCTTCCTCATGAAACAATTCAGTGAAAATATCCCTACAGAATTGCTCGAATCAGCTAAGATTGATGGCTGTGGTGAGATTCGTACCTTCTGGAGCGTAGCCTTCCCGATTGTGAAACCAGGGTTTGCAGCCCTTGCAATCTTTACCTTCATCAATACTTGGAATGACTACTTCATGCAATTGGTAATGTTGACTTCACGTAACAATTTGACCATCTCACTTGGGGTTGCGACCATGCAGGCTGAAATGGCAACCAACTATGGTTTGATTATGGCAGGAGCTGCCCTTGCTGCCGTGCCAATTGTAACAGTCTTCCTAGTCTTCCAGAAATCCTTCACACAAGGGATTACTATGGGAGCGGTCAAAGGATAATACTCTGCGAAAATCGAATGCAAACTAGGTCAGCGTCACCTTGCCATACTTAAGTATTGCCTGCGGTTAGCTTCCTAGTTTGTTCTTCAATTTTCATTGAGTATAAGAGAATATAGAGGTTATAAGTGTCTACAAAATGTTGGGTATTTGCTTACCTTAGAGATTTTGTCAGACACTTATCAACTTAAGAATGGTTTTAGTTAACTATCAGAAACGAAGGAAAGAGTATGATTTTTGACGATTTGAAAAATATTAGCTTCTATAAAGGGATTCATCCCAATCTTGACAAGGCAATTGATTATCTTTATGAACATCGTAAAGATTCATTCGAGTTAGGAAAATATGATATTGATGGTGACAAGGTCTTTCTAGTTGTTCAAGAAAATGTCCTAAATAAAGCTGAAAATGACCAGTTTGAACATCACAAGAACTATGCAGACTTGCATTTGTTGGTAGAAGGGCATGAATATTCGAGCTACGGTTCACGTATCAAAGACGAGGCAGTAGCATTTGACGAAGCAAGTGACATTGGTTTTGTCCATTGTCATGAACACTACCCACTCTTATTGGGTTATCACAATTTTGCGATTTTCTTCCCAGGAGAGCCACATCAACCAAATGGTTATGCAGGTATGGAAGATCAAGTTCGCAAGTATTTGTTTAAAATTTTAATTGATTAAAAATAGGATGAATTGTTTTTTTGTAAAGCTTTGATAATACTCTACCATGAAATTGATCTTTGTGAGGTAGAGAAATGAGAATAAAATATTTAAAAATTGGTATCTTCTTGTCAGTCTGTTTATTGCTAATGAGTAATATTTTACCTTCAATTGTGTATGCGAATGAAGTCTCGCATATCCAAACTATACAGTCAGAAATGGATCGAATAGATGCAAAATTATCTCAAAATTACTTGCTAACTGAACAAGAAATTAAGGATTTGGTGGAAGATAGCAAAGGAGTCTATCCAGACATATCAGATGAACGTAAAATTGAATTGCTAGAAATGGTATCTTCTAAGTATGCTGCAAGAGCTAGTTTCTTAGATGGAAAGGGAATTACAGTTAATGAGATGGCTTGGATAATTAAGGGCATTGTGACTGGATTGATTGGTAAATACATAAAATTAGGTACTTATGCGGCTAAGTATGGTATTAGTATGGCGCGCTCGATCTTAAGTAGGGCAGCTGCAACTGCAGCAGCAAGAGTAGGATTATTGACCAAGATTTCTGGATGGATTTTACAAATAGCTGTGAATGTAGCTGATGTATATGGTAATTTTGCCTACAATATTGCTGCAGCTTGGGATGCACATGATAAAATCCCTAACAATGGTCGTATAAACTTTTAAAATGCGAGAATGAAAGCACTTTGTATTTTTTTATTGAAAGCACTTTGTATTTTTTTATTGAATATGTTAGCTTGGACAGTGCTTGCAATGATAATCCGTGGAGGGCTAGATGGATTTAATGAGCATACTTGGAGTACTATTTTAATTGCTTCGCTGTCCGGGATATATATAGATTATATGTCCATAGATAAAAGTAGAAAAAAGTCCAAAAGAAAAAAGAAAAAATAGATTTGTTCATGGTAGGGACTTATGAAAGCTTTACTGACAAAAAAGAAAACAGTTTACAAAGAAAAATGATGGAGGAGCAAACATGGCACAAAAAGGAGTAAGCCTTATCAAGGCAGCATTTGATACAGACAACTTTCTCATGCGTTTTAGTGAGAAAGTCTTGGACATCGTGACAGCCAATCTTCTTTTTGTCGTCTCTTGTTTGCCCATCGTGACGATTGGAGTGGCTAAAATCAGCCTCTACGAGACCATGTTTGAGATTAAGAAGAGCAGACGGGTGCCTGTTTTTAAAATCTATCTAAGATCTTTCAAGCAAAATCTGAAACTAGGTCTTCAGCTGGGTTTAATGGAGTTAGGAATTGTGTTTCTTACCCTTTCAGATCTCTATCTTTTCTGGGGTCAAACAGCTCTGCCCTTCCAATTGCTGAAAGCCATTTGTTTAGGTATTCTGATGTTTCTTACTATCGTGATGCTGGCTAGTTACCCTATCGCGGCACGTTATGACCTATCTTGGAAAGAAATTCTTCAAAAAGGATTGATGTTGGCTAGTTTTAACTTTCCTTGGTTCTTCCTCATGTTAGCCATTCTTGTCCTCATTGTGATGGTTCTTTATCTGTCCGCCTTCAGTCTACTCTTAGGTGGCTCAGTCTTCCTACTTTTTGGGTTTGGACTATTGGTCTTTATCCAGACTGGATTGATGGAGAAAATTTTCGCAAAATATCAATAGGAGTCTTATTTCTGAAACTACTTTCAAAGGCTTCAAACGCTATTCTATAAGCTAGAAACTAAAATCTAAGTGTCTATAAGATATTGAAAGCCTTTTCGGTAAAGTGTATACTAAAGAAGTAAAGAAAGAATCTGCTTTAGCAGAAAATAAAAATAATAGGAGAAAATCTATGTCAGATTTGAAAAAATACGAAGGTGTCATTCCAGCCTTCTACGCATGTTATGATGATCAAGGAGAAGTAAGTCCAGAGAGTACACGTGCCTTGGTTCAATACTTCATTGATAAAGGTGTTCAAGGTCTTTATGTCAATGGTTCTTCTGGTGAATGTATCTACCAAAGTGTAGAAGACCGCAAGTTGATTTTGGAAGAAGTCATGGCAGTTGCTAAAGGTAAATTAACTATTATTGCCCATGTTGCTTGCAACAATACCAAAGATAGTATGGAACTGGCTCGCCACGCTGAAAGCTTGGGAGTAGATGCCATTGCAACAATTCCACCAATTTACTTCCGCTTGCCTGAATACTCAGTTGCCAAATACTGGAACGATATCAGTTCTGCAGCTCCAAATACAGACTACGTGATTTATAACATTCCTCAATTGGCAGGGGTTGCTTTGACTCCAAGCCTTTACACTGAAATGTTGAAAAATCCTCGTGTTATTGGTGTTAAGAACTCTTCTATGCCAGTTCAAGATATCCAAACCTTTGTCAGCCTTGGTGGGGAAGACCATATCGTCTTTAACGGTCCAGATGAACAGTTCCTAGGTGGTCGCCTCATGGGTGCCAAAGCTGGTATCGGTGGTACTTATGGTGCTATGCCAGAACTCTTCTTGAAACTCAATCAGTTGATTGCGGATAAAGATTTAGAAACAGCGCGTGAGTTACAGTATGCTATCAACGCTATCATTGGTAAATTGACTGCTGCACATGGAAATATGTACGGTGTCATTAAAGAAGTCTTGAAGATCAATGAAGGATTGAATATTGGTTCTGTTCGTTCACCATTGACGCCAGTAACGGAAGAAGATCGTCCAGTTGTAGAAGCAGCTGCAGCCTTGATTCGTGAAACCAAGGAGCGCTTCCTCTAATCCATAAGGAGGTATTTATGACACACTACGTTGCAATTGATATAGGTGGAACCAACATCAAGTATGGTTTGGTTGATCAAGAGGGGCAACTTCTTGAATCGCATGAAATGCCAACTGAAGCGTATAAGGGTGGATCTCATATCTTACAAAAAACCAAAGATATTGTAGCCAGCTATTTAGAAAAAGGCCCAGTAGCAGGTGTTGCCATTTCTTCTGCAGGAATGGTGGATCCTGATAAGGGGGAAATTTTCTACGCTGGACCTCAGATTCCAAATTATGCAGGAACCCAGTTCAAGAAGGAAATCGAAGAAAGCTTTGCTATTCCTTGTGAGATTGAAAATGATGTCAACTGTGCAGGTCTGGCTGAGGCAGTATCTGGTTCAGGTAAGGGAGCAAGTGTCACCCTTTGCTTGACCATTGGAACAGGTATCGGTGGTTGCTTGATTATGGATGGGAAAGTCTTCCATGGTTTTAGCAATTCGGCCTGTGAAGTCGGGTATATGCATATGCAAGATGGAGCTTTTCAGGATCTCGCTTCTACCACAGCCTTGGTGGAGTATGTAGCAACATCTCATGGAGAAGATGTTGATCAGTGGAATGGCCGACGCATTTTCAAGGAAGCCACTGAAGGCAATAAACTCTGCATGGAAGGTATTGACCGCATGGTAGACTATCTAGGAAAAGGTCTGGCAAATATTTGCTACGTTGCCAATCCAGAAGTGGTTATTCTTGGTGGTGGTATCATGGGGCAAGAGGCTATCCTCAAACCTAAGATCCGCACAGCCTTGAAAGAGGCTTTGGTACCAAGTTTAGCAGAAAAAACACGATTAGAATTTGCCCATCACCAGAATACAGCAGGTATGCTTGGTGCATATTATCATTTTAAGACAAAACAATCCTAGTTTGGCTCAGCCAAACTAGGATTTTCTAATCAAATTCCCTTGACTTTCTTTATAATTGTGAGATAATAAATAAAATATATAAAGGAATTATATAAAATGACTATAGCGAATTCAAGTAAGATTGTGACCTTCCAAGCTAATAGAGAATTAGTAAATGATGCCATGGAAGTGTTAAAAGAAAAAAATCTCTCTCTTTCATCAGCACTCAGATTATTTTTAAAGAATGTTGCCGTAACAAATGAAGTAGATTTACTGAGTGAAGAGGAATTAGAGAAGGAGTATTTGTTTAGACAATTACAAGCAGAAGTTCAAGAAAGTTATGCCAAGATTGAGGCTGGAAATTACTTGACAGATGAGGATGTCGTGACACGCTATGGATTATAAAAGATATAGGATTTTGTATTCTCCTAGAGTGATTGATAGTCTGGATAAAATATATCAGTATATAGCGGAGGAAATCGGTTCTGTAGAGGCTGCGAGACGAAAAGTAGCCAATATTAGAAAAGATATTAATCGGCTAGAAATTTTCCCCCAAGCTGGATTTGATGCTGATGAAAAATTTGGTAAGAAATTAGACCCTCGCTACCAAACGCGAGGGTTGACCTTGAGTAAGGATTACATTGTATTGTATACAATTGTTGAGGATACCGTCAGACTTGCTTATTTACTCCCTTCAAAAAGTGATTACATGAAATTATTCAAGACTAAGTCAAGATATGACTAATTTATAATCTTGAAGAGGTATGTTTGGTGATGAATAAAAATCCTAGTTTGGCTAAGCCAAACTAGGATTTTCTGACACGTTTTTGTCTACGATAGCCGTTGAGTTTCTTATTTTCCCAGTAGCTATTAAAGATTTTTTCCTTGCTTTCGCGATTGATTTCCAAAAAGTAGGCATAAATCAAATCGATAAAGAAGAGCATAGGAAGTTGAGCGGATATTCGTTGGATATAGGAAGGCTGGCTGTGGGTGGCTACAAGAACAGTCTCTGTGTAGGCCTGGCTATCTTTATTGGGAACACTTGAAAAGAGTACAGTCTTTGCCCCCATCTCCTTGGCATCTAATAGACTATCTAAAATAGAAGGTGTTGTACCAGAAAGTGAGAAGCCCAGTACGAGACAATTTTCCTCCATAATGCTGGTTGTCCATGCAAAGCCATCTTGATCGGTCAAGGCTTCGCAGACCACACCCAGACGCATGAACCGCAATTTCATTTCACGGGCGACGAGGCCAGAACTCCCTGTTCCGAAGAAGTAGACACGCTCAGCATCTTCGATTAGCTGGGCAATTCGTTCTAGTTGGATTTCGTCAATCAAGTCTTGTGTTTGTTCCCTCATGTTGCTATAACTTCTGAGGACTCGTTTGGTCAGTGGACTGTGCTTGGAGACTTGGTTGGCTTGATTTTCTGCCTGATGTTGGTATTGGAAAATAAATTCTCGGTAGCCAGTAAAGCCACACTTTTTAGCAAAGCGGGTCAAAGCAGCTTGAGAAATATGTAATTTTTGGGTGACTTGTTGAGAAGATAAATCATCTGTAATCGTTTCAGCTTGCAAAAAATAGTGAGCGATTTCTTGCTCTAGGTCTGTCATTTCTTCAAAATGTGAATCAATGATAGTTGCGATATCTGGTTTGTCCATAGGGAAAGCTCCTTTACATGAGTCATACTGGAAGACTAGATCAGGGAATAGTCACACTTCATTATAACACATAATATAAGGATAGATAAATAAAAACGCATCTCTGTTTTAAAAACGAAAAAGTCGAAAAAGCTTCTTACTTTTCCATAATTTTCTACTCAAATTGTGGTACAATTAAGAATAAGATTTTAATTATACTCTTCGAAAATCTCTTCAAACTACGTCATCGTTGCCTTGCCGTACTCAAGTACAGCCTGCGGCTAGCTTCCTAGTTTGCTCTTTGATTTTCATTGAGTATTAGAAATGAGACTGATTTGTATGAGAAGATTTAACAGCCATTCGATTCCGATTCGGCTTAATTTATTGTTTTCAATCATCATTTTACTCTTTATGACCATTATTGGTCGTTTGTTGTATATGCAGGTTTTAAACAAGGATTTTTACGAAAAAAAGCTAGCATCAGCTAGTCAGACCAAGGTCACAAGCAGTTCTGCCCGTGGGGAAATTTATGATGCTAGTGGGAAACCTTTGGTAGAAAATACGCTAAAGAAGGTTGTTTCCTTTACGCGTAGCAATAAAATGACGGCTACAGACTTAAAAGAAACAGCTAAAAAGTTACTGACTTATGTGAGCATCAGCTCTCTAAATTTGACAGAACGCCAGCTGGCGGATTACTATTTGGCTGATTCTGAAATCTATAAACAGACAGTGGAGGCTCTCCCAAGCGAGAAACGCTTGGATTCAGATGGCAATCGCCTATCCGAATCAGAACTGTATAACAATGCGGTCGATAGTGTCCAAACGAGTCAACTAAACTATACAGAGGATGAAAAGAAAGAAATCTATCTTTTTAGTCAGTTAAATGCTGTTGGAAACTTTGCGACAGGTACCATTGCGACAGATCCTTTAAATGATTCTCAGGTGGCTGTTATTGCCTCTATTTCAAAGGAGATGCCTGGCATTAGTATTTCTACTTCTTGGGATCGAAAGGTTTTGGAAACTTCTCTTTCTTCTATAGTAGGGAGTGTATCCAGTGAAAAAGCTGGTCTCCCGGCGGAAGAAGCAGAAGCCTATCTTAAAAAAGGCTATTCTCTAAATGACCGTGTTGGAACTTCGTATTTGGAAAAGCAATATGAAGAGACCTTGCAAGGAAAACGCTCGGTAAAAGAAATCCATCTGGATAAATATGGTAATATGGAAAGCGTGGATACAATTGAGGAAGGTAGTAAGGGAAACAATATCAAGCTGACCATTGATTTGGCCTTCCAAGATAGCGTGGATGCTCTGCTGAAAAGTTATTTCAATTCCGAGCTAGGAAATGGAGGAGCCAAGTATTCTGAAGGTGTCTATGCAGTCGCCCTTAACCCAAAAACAGGTGCGGTTTTGTCTATGTCAGGGATTAAACATGACTTGAAAACGGGAGAGTTGACGCCTGATTCCTTGGGAACGGTAACCAATGTTTTTGTTCCAGGTTCGGTTGTCAAGGCGGCGACCATCAGCTCAGGTTGGGAAAATGGAGTCTTGTCAGGAAACCAGACCTTGACAGACCAGTCCATCGTCTTCCAAGGTTCAGCTCCCATCAATTCTTGGTATACTCAGGCTTACGGTTCATTCCCTATCACAGCGGTCCAAGCTCTGGAGTATTCATCTAATACCTATATGGTTCAAACAGCCTTAGGTCTTATGGGGCAAACCTATCAACCCAATATGTTTGTCGGCACCAGCAATCTAGAGTCTGCTATGGGGAAATTGCGTTCAACCTTTGGTGAATATGGCTTGGGCTCTGCGACAGGAATTGACCTACCAGATGAATCTACTGGATTTGTTCCCAAAGAGTATAGCTTTGCTAATTACATTACTAATGCCTTTGGGCAGTTTGATAACTATACGCCCATGCAGTTGGCTCAGTATGTAGCAACTATTGCAAATGATGGTGTTCGTGTGGCTCCTCGTATTGTTGAAGGCATTTATGGTAATAATGATAAGGGAGGACTGGGTGACCTGATTCAGCAACTGCAACCGACAGAGATGAATAAGGTCAATATATCCGACTCCGATATGAGCATCTTGCACCAAGGTTTTTATCAGGTTGCTCATGGGACTAGCGGATTGACAACTGGACGTGCCTTTTCAAACGGTGCCTTGGTATCCATTAGCGGAAAAACGGGTACAGCCGAAAGCTATGTGGCAGATGGTCAGCAAGCAACCAATACTAATGCGGTGGCCTATGCCCCGTCTGATAATCCCCAAATCGCTGTTGCAGTGGTCTTTCCTCATAATACCAATTTAACAAATGGTGTAGGACCTTCCATTGCGCGTGATATTATCAATTTGTATCAAAAATACCATCCAATGAACTAGAAAGGAAATTATGCTTTATCCAACACCCATTGCCAAGCTGATTGACAGCTATTCTAAGTTACCAGGTATCGGGATTAAGACGGCTACGCGTTTGGCCTTTTATACGATTGGGATGTCTGATGACGATGTCAATGAATTTGCAAAAAATCTCCTTTCTGCTAAGAGAGAATTGACCTACTGTTCCGTTTGTGGACGTTTGACAGACGACGATCCTTGTTCTATCTGTACCGATCCGACTCGTGACCAGACAACGATTTTGGTGCTAGAGGATAGTCGGGATGTGGCAGCCATGGAGAATATCCAAGAATACCATGGCCTCTATCATGTCCTGCATGGCCTCATTTCTCCTATGAATGGTATCAGTCCAGATGATATCAATCTCAAGAGTCTCATGACTCGTCTGATGGATAGTGAGGTTTCAGAAGTAATCGTAGCAACCAATGCCACAGCAGATGGGGAAGCGACTTCCATGTATCTTTCCCGCTTACTCAAGCCAGCTGGGATCAAGGTTACGCGCCTGGCACGTGGCCTCGCTGTGGGAGCAGATATCGAGTACGCGGACGAAGTGACCCTCTTACGGGCTATTGAAAATCGAACAGAGTTGTAAGTGTAGACAAATTTACGAACTCCATTCATTTATAAAAAATCAAAGAGGCTGAAAATTGTTCCTATCGGCCTCTTTTTGTATAGTGTGATGAGTAGGATCAGGTTCAAGTTTTAAAAAAACAAGCAAATATGATATACTAAAAAGCGAGTATTCTAGTAGAATTAGGACAAATAATATGAAACAAACGATTATTCTTTTATATGGTGGACGGAGTGCGGAACGGGAAGTCTCTGTCCTTTCAGCGGAAAGTGTCATGCGTGCGGTTAATTACAACCGTTTTACAGTTAAGACTTTCTTTATCAGCCAGTCAGGTGATTTTATCAAAACGCAGGAATTTAGCCAGACTCCGGGGCAAGAAGACCGTCTCATGACCAATGCGACCATTGATTGGGATAAGAAAGTTGCACCAAGTGCTATCTACGAAGAAGGCGCAGTGGTCTTTCCAGTTCTTCATGGTCCGATGGGAGAAGATGGCTCTGTTCAAGGATTCTTGGAAGTTTTGAAAATGCCTTATGTCGGTTGCAATATCTTGTCATCTAGCCTTGCCATGGATAAAATCACGACTAAGCGTGTGTTAGAATCTGCTGGCATTGCACAAGTTCCCTATGTGGCTATCGTTGAAGGGGATGATGTGACTGCTAAAATCGCTGAAGTGGAAGAAAAATTGACTTATCCAGTCTTCACTAAGCCGTCAAACATGGGTTCTAGTGTCGGTATTTCTAAGTCTGAAAATCAAGAAGAACTTCGTCAAGCTTTGGAACTTGCCTTTCAATATGACAGCCGTGTCTTGGTAGATCAAGGGGTCAATGCCCGTGAAATCGAGGTTGGTCTCTTGGGAAACTACGATGTCAAAAGCACGCTACCAGGAGAAGTAGTCAAGGATGTTGCCTTTTATGACTACGATGCCAAGTATATTGATAACAAGATTACCATGGACATCCCAGCCAAAATCAGTGATGATGTGGTAGCTGTCATGCGTCAAAATGCAGAGACGGCCTTCCGTGCCATTGGAGGCCTCGGTCTCTCTCGTTGCGATTTCTTCTATACAGATAAGGGAGAGATTTTCCTAAACGAGCTCAATACCATGCCAGGTTTCACCCAGTGGTCAATGTATCCACTACTTTGGGACAATATGGGAATCAGCTACGCAGAACTAATCGAGCGTTTGGTTGACCTTGCCAAGGAAAGCTTTAACAAGCGCGAAGCGCATTTGCTATAAAATGAAAGAGAGGGTAGAAGCCAGAACCATCACTGCCAGGTGACTAGAGTTCTCGGGCTTCGACCCTTTTTAAAGGAGTAGAAATGAAATTAACAATCCATGAAGTTGCCCAAGCTGTTGGAGCTAAAAATGATGTTAGTCTTTTTGCGAACGCCCAGTTAGAAAAGGCTGAGTTTGACAGTCGATTGATTGGGACTGGAGATTTATTTGTGCCACTCAAAGGTGCGCGTGATGGTCATGACTTTATCGAAACAGCCTTTGAAAATGGTGCGGTAGCAACCCTGTCTGAGAAAGAAATCGCAAATCATCCCTACATTCTAGTAGACGACGTGTTGACTGCATTTCAAAAACTAGCTGCCTACTATCTTGAAAAAACGACTGTTGATGTCTTTGCTATTACGGGTTCAAATGGTAAGACAACGACCAAGGATATGTTGGCACATTTGCTGTCAACAATCTACAAAACCTACAAAACTCAAGGAAACTACAATAACGAGATTGGTCTTCCTTACACAGTTCTCCATATGCCTGAAGGAACAGAAAAGTTGGTTTTGGAGATGGGACAGGATCACTTGGGAGATATTCATCTCTTGTCTGAATTGGCTCATCCAAAGATAGCCATCGTGACCTTGGTTGGAGAAGCCCATTTGGCCTTTTTCAAAGACCGTTCGGAGATTGCCCAAGGAAAAATGCAAATTGCAGATGGCATGGCTTCGAATTCCTTGCTTTTGGCCCCAGCCGACTCCATTGTAGAGGCCTACTTGCCAACTGATAAAAAGGTGGTTCGTTTTGGGCAAGGAGCAGAGTTGGAAATCACAGACTTGGTTGAGCGTAAGGACAGTCTGACCTTTAAAGCTAATTTCTTGGAACAAGCCCTTGATTTGCCAGTGACTGGTAAGTACAATGCCACTAATGCTATGATTGCTGCTTATGTGGCCCTACAAGAAGGAGTTTCAGAAGAACAAATTTGTCAGGCCTTCCAAAATCTTGAATTGACGCGTAACCGTACCGAGTGGAAGAAAGCAGCCAATGGAGCAGACATCTTGTCAGATGTTTACAATGCCAATCCAACTGCTATGAAGCTGATTTTAGAGACCTTCTCTGCCATTCCAGCCAATGAAGGGGGCAAGAAAATTGCGGTTTTAGCGGACATGAAGGAACTGGGTAACCAGTCAGTTCAACTCCATAATCAGATGATTTTGAGCCTTTCTCCAGATGTGCTGGATACCGTGATTTTCTACGGAGAAGACATTGCTGAATTGGCCCAACTTGCCAGTCAAATGTTCCCAATTGGCCACGTTTACTATTTCAAGAAAACAGAAGACCAAGACCAATTTGAAGACCTAGTCAAGCAGGTCAAGGAAAGCCTCAGTGCCAATGATCAAATCTTGCTCAAGGGCTCTAACTCTATGAACCTAGCCATGTTGGTAGAAAGTTTAGAAAATGAAACCAAGTGATTTTGTTAAGTATCTGCAAAGAATGATTGCCCTTACAGATACTGGCTTAACCTTTACAAAAGATCCTTTTGACTGTGAGCGCTACGAAGACTTGCGAAGTCTGTTATCTGAAATGTTGAATCAGGTATCAGACCTTGATGCAGACGAAGTGGCAGAACTCTTGAAACCGACCTCCGCTTATGCGACTCCCTTAATGGACGTCCGTGCTTGGATTGTTGAGGATGAGAAGATTTGTCTGGTTAGGGGACAAGGAGAGGATAGTTGGGCTTTGCCAGGTGGCTTTGGTGAAGTCGGCTATTCTCCAACTGAAAATATTCTCAAGGAAATTGAAGAAGAAACCGGTTTTAAAGCCAAAGTTGAAAGACTGCTAGCTGTTTTTGATACCAATCGTTTCCAACTACAGAGCAAACAATATGCAAAGTTTGTTTTTGAATGTAAGCTTCTCGATGGACAATTCCAAGAAAATCAAGAAATCGCTGACCTTCAATTTTTTGCAATTGACCAACTGCCGAATTTATCTGAAAAACGCATTACCAAGGAGCAAATCGAGATTCTTTGGCAGGTTTATCAAGGTCAGAGGGAGCAATATCTTGACTAAGAAGATGATTATCGTATTTCTAAATCCATTTTTGACAAATAGCATGGTATAATAATATGCAGGAAAATTTTGAATTATGAGGAAGACTAGATGAATTTATGGGATATTTTTTTTACAACTCAGCCAACAGAACCACCTAAATTTGACCTTTTTTGGTATGTTAGCCTATTTACGCTCTTAGCCTTGACCTTTTATACAGCCTATCGCTATCGTGAAAAGAAGGTTTACCAACGATTTTTCCAGATTTTACAGGCCGTTCAGTTGATCCTTCTTTATGGTTGGTACTGGGTCAATCATATGCCATTGTCAGAAAGCCTACCCTTTTACCATTGCCGTATGGCTATGTTTGTGGTACTCTTGCTTCCTGGTCAGTCCAAATATAAACAATACTTTGCATTATTGGGAACATTTGGGACATTAGCAGCCTTTGTTTATCCAGTGCCAGATGCTTACCCTTTTCCACATATCACCATTTTATCCTTTATCTTTGGTCATTTAGCACTCTTGGGGAACTCTCTAGTTTATCTATTGAGACAGTATAGTGCGAAATTGCTGGATGTGAAGGGAATTTTTCTCATGACCTTTGCCCTAAATGCCTTGATTTTTGTGGTCAATTTGGTAACAGGTGGGGATTACGGATTCTTGACAAAACCGCCATTGGTTGGGGATCATGGTCTAGTAGCTAATTATTTACTTGTTTCAATTGTGCTGGTAGCTACTATCAGTTTGACTAAGAAAATCTTAGAATTCTTTTTAGCTCAAGAAGCAGAAAAAATGATTGCAAAGAAAGCTTAACACAGAGCTTTCTTTTTTTGTCTTAGAGAGTTTTTACAAGCAGCTTATAAAATAAGAATTTCTGAACATAGAAACTCAAAAATTGGCTGGGAAATTTAGGAAAAAAGCAAGCATGATTAAATTTTTTGTGTTATAATATTCTGTGAATAGCTATGCCTAAGTTTAGCTATGGAATAATACGAAGTGCGAAACTTGGAAGATAGAGAGGATGCGATGTAATGGCTAGAGAAGGCTTTTTTACAGGTCTAGATATTGGAACAAGCTCTGTCAAGGTGCTTGTAGCCGAGCAGAGAAATGGTGAATTAAATGTAATTGGCGTGAGTAATGCCAAAAGTAAAGGTGTAAAGGATGGAATTATTGTTGATATTGATGCAGCAGCAACTGCTATCAAGTCAGCCATTTCCCAAGCAGAAGAAAAGGCAGGCATTTCGATTAAATCAGTGAATGTCGGCTTGCCTGGTAATCTTTTGCAGGTAGAACCAACTCAAGGGATGATTCCAGTAACATCTGATACCAAGGAAATTACGGATCAAGATGTTGAAAATGTTGTCAAATCAGCTTTGACAAAGAGTATGACACCTGACCGTGAAGTCATTACCTTTATTCCTGAAGAATTTATTGTGGATGGTTTCCAAGGGATTCGTGACCCACGTGGCATGATGGGGGTTCGTCTTGAAATGCGTGGTTTGCTTTATACAGGTCCTCGCACTATTTTACATAACCTACGTAAGACAGTAGAACGTGTCGGACTACAGGTTGAAAATGTTATTATTTCACCACTAGCAATGGTTCAATCAGTTTTGAACGAAGGTGAACGTGAATTTGGTGCTACAGTGATTGATATGGGAGCAGGTCAAACGACTGTCGCTACAATCCGTAACCAAGAACTTCAGTTCACACATATTCTCCAAGAAGGTGGAGATTATGTAACTAAAGATATCTCCAAGGTTTTGAAAACCTCTCGCAAATTAGCGGAAGGCTTGAAACTGAATTACGGGGAAGCCTATCCGCCTCTTGCAAGCAAAGAAACCTTCCAAGTAGAAGTTATTGGAGAAGTAGAAGCAGTTGAAGTGACGGAAGCCTACTTGTCAGAAATTATTTCTGCACGAATTAAGCACATCCTTGAGCAAATCAAGCAAGAATTAGATAGAAGACGTCTATTGGAGCTCCCTGGTGGTATTGTCTTAATCGGTGGGAATGCCATTTTACCAGGTATGGTTGAACTTGCTCAGGAAGTCTTTGGCGTCCGTGTCAAGCTTTATGTTCCAAATCAAGTTGGTATCCGTAATCCAGCCTTTGCGCATGTGATTAGTTTATCAGAATTTGCGGGTCAATTAACAGAAGTGAATCTTTTGGCTCAGAGAGCGATAAAAGGTGAGAATGACTTAAGTCATCAGCCAATTAGTTTTGGTGGGATGCTGCAAAAGACAGCTCAGTTTGTACAATCAACGCCTGTTCAACCAGCTCCTGCTCCAGAAGTAGAGCCGGTGGCGCCTACAGAACCAATGGCGGATTTCCAACAAGCTTCACAAAATAAACCGAAATTAGCAGATCGTTTCCGTGGCTTGATCGGAAGCATGTTTGACGAATAAAGAGGAAAAATAAATTATGACATTTTCATTTGATACAGCTGCTGCTCAAGGTGCAGTGATTAAAGTAATTGGTGTCGGTGGAGGTGGTGGCAATGCCATCAACCGTATGGTCGACGAAGGTGTTACAGGCGTAGAATTTATCGCAGCAAACACAGATGTACAAGCATTGAGTAGTACAAAAGCTGAGACTGTTATTCAGTTGGGACCTAAATTGACTCGTGGTTTGGGTGCAGGAGGTCAACCTGAGGTTGGTCGTAAAGCTGCTGAAGAAAGCGAAGAAACACTGACGGAAGCTATCAGTGGCGCAGATATGGTCTTCATCACTGCTGGTATGGGAGGAGGCTCTGGAACTGGAGCTGCTCCTGTTATTGCTCGTATCGCCAAAGATTTAGGTGCTCTTACAGTTGGTGTTGTGACACGTCCCTTTGGTTTTGAAGGAAGCAAACGTGGACAATTTGCCGTTGAAGGAATCAACCAACTTCGTGAGCATGTAGATACTCTATTGATTATTTCAAACAACAACTTGCTTGAAATTGTTGATAAGAAAACACCGCTCTTGGAGGCTCTTAGCGAAGCGGATAACGTTCTTCGTCAAGGTGTTCAAGGGATTACCGATTTGATTACCAATCCAGGATTGATTAACCTTGACTTTGCCGATGTGAAAACAGTTATGGCAAATAAAGGGAATGCTCTCATGGGTATTGGTATCGGTAGTGGAGAAGAACGTGTGGTAGAAGCGGCGCGTAAGGCAATTTACTCTCCACTTCTTGAAACAACAATTGATGGAGCAGAAGATGTGATTGTCAACGTAACTGGTGGTCTTGACTTAACCTTGATTGAGGCAGAAGAGGCTTCACAAATTGTGAACCAGGCAGCAGGTCAAGGAGTGAACATCTGGCTCGGTACTTCAATTGATGAAAGTATGCGTGATGAAATTCGTGTAACAGTTGTTGCAACAGGTGTTCGTCAAGACCGCGTAGAGAAGGCTGTTGCTCCACAAGCTAGACCGACTACTAACTACCGTGAGACAGTGAAACCAGCTCATTCACATGGCTTTGATCGTCATTTTGATATGGCAGAAACAGCTGAATTGCCAAAACAAAATCCACGTCGTTTGGAACCAACTCAGGCATCTGCTTTTGGTGATTGGGATCTTCGCCGTGAATCGATTGTTCGTACAACAGATTCAGTCGTTTCTCCAGTTGAACGCTTTGAAGCCCCAACATCACAAGATGAAGATGAATTGGATACACCTCCATTTTTCAAAAATCGTTAAGTAAATGAATGTAAAAGAAAATACAGAACTTGTTTTTCGAGAAGTCGCAGAGGCTAGTCTGAGTGCTCATCGAGAGAGTGGTTCAGTCTCTGTCATTGCAGTTACCAAGTATGTAGATGTACCGACAGCGGAAGCCTTGCTTCCGCTAGGTGTTCATCATATCGGTGAAAATCGTGTCGATAAGTTTCTGGAAAAATATGAAGCTCTAAAAGATCGAGATGTGACTTGGCATTTGATTGGTACCTTGCAAAGACGTAAGGTGAAAGATGTCATTCAATACGTTGATTATTTCCATGCCTTGGATTCAGTAAAGCTAGCAGGGGAAATTCAAAAAAGAAGTGACCGAGTCATCAAGTGTTTCCTTCAAGTAAATATTTCTAAAGAAGAAAGCAAACACGGTTTTTCGAGAGAGGAACTGCTGGAAATCTTGCCAGAGTTAGCCAGACTAGATAAGATTGAATATGTCGGTTTAATGACGATGGCACCTTTTGAGGCTAGCAGTGAGCAGTTGAAAGAGATTTTCAAGGCGGCCCAAGATTTACAAAGAGAAATTCAAGAGAAACAAATTCCAAATATGCCTATGACCGAGTTAAGTATGGGAATGAGTCGTGATTATAAAGAAGCGATTCAATTCGGTTCCACCTTTGTTCGTATAGGCACATCATTTTTTGAGTAGGAGAGAACCATGTCTTTAAAAGATAGATTCGATAGATTTATAGATTATTTTACGGAGGATGAGGATTCAAGTCTCCCTTATGAAAAAAGAGATGAGCCTGTGTTTACTCCAGTAAATTCTTCACAGGAACCGGCTCTCCCAATGAATCACCCTTCACAGTCGGCTGGAACAAAGGAGAACAATATCACCAGACTTCATGCAAGACAACAGGAATTGGCAAATCAGAGTCAGCGTGCAACGGATAAGGTCATTATAGATGTTCGTTATCCTAGAAAATATGAAGATGCAACAGAAATTGTTGATTTATTGGCAGGAAACGAAAGTATCTTGATTGATTTTCAATATATGACTGAAGTGCAGGCTCGTCGTTGTTTGGATTACCTGGATGGGGCTTGCCATGTTCTAGCTGGAAGTCTGAAAAAAGTAGCTTCTACCATGTATCTGTTGACACCAGTGAATGTTATTGTGAATGTAGAAGATATTCGTTTGCCAGATGAAGATCAACAGGGTGAGTTTGATTTTGATATGAGACGAAATAGAGTACGATAATGATTTTTTTAATTCGTATGATTTATAATGCAGTGGATATTTACTCCCTGATTTTGGTAGCCTTTGCTGTCATGTCTTGGTTTCCAGGCGCCTACGAATCCAGTTTGGGTCGTTGGATTGTAGCGTTGGTAAAACCAGTGCTTGCTCCCTTGCAACGCCTGCCTTTACAGATAGCGGGCCTTGATTTATCTGTTTGGGTTGCGATTGTTTTGGTTCGATTTTTAGGAGAAAACCTAGTCCGTTTTCTGGCGATGATAGGATGAATAAAGGGATTTATCAGCATTTCTCCATAGAAGATCGTCCCTTTCTTGACAAGGGAATGGAATGGATAAAGAAGGTAGAAGATAGCTATGCTCCTTTTTTAACTCCTTTTATCAATCCTCATCAGGAGAAACTATTAAAGATTTTGGCCAAAACCTATGGTCTTGCTTGTAGCAGTAGTGGGGAATTTGTCTCGAGTGAGTATGTTCGAGTTTTATTATACCCAGATTATTTCCAACCAGAGTTTTCAGATTTTGAAATATCTCTTCAGGAAATTGTGTATTCCAATAAATTTGAACATTTAACGCATGCTAAGATTTTAGGGACAGTCATCAATCAATTAGGGATTGAACGGAAACTTTTTGGAGATATCCTAGTAGATGAAGAACGGGCGCAGATTATGATTAATCAGCAGTTTCTTCTTCTCTTTCAAGATGGATTAAAGAAAATTGGCCGTATACCTGTTTCGCTGGAGGAACGTCCTTTCGCCGAGAAAATAGATAAGCTAGAACAGTATCGAGAACTGGATTTATCTGTGTCTAGTTTTCGATTAGATGTTCTTTTATCAAATGTTTTGAAACTATCTAGGAATCAAGCAAACCAGTTGATTGAAAAGAAACTTGTCCAAGTAAATTATCATGTGGTAGACAAATCAGATTACACTGTTCAAGTTGGAGATTTGATTAGTGTGAGAAAATTTGGTCGCTTGAGATTACTTCAAGATAAGGGACAAACGAAAAAAGAGAAGAAAAAAATAACCGTCCAGTTATTATTAAGTAAGTGAGGAATAGAATGCCAATTACATCATTAGAAATAAAGGACAAGACCTTTGGAACTCGATTCAGAGGCTTTGATCCAGAAGAAGTCGATGAATTTTTAGATATTGTGGTTCGTGATTACGAAGATCTTGTTCGTGCGAATCATGATAAAGATTTGCGTATTAAGAGTTTAGAAGAGCGTTTGTCTTACTTTGACGAAATGAAAGATTCATTGAGCCAGTCTGTATTGATTGCCCAAGACACAGCTGAGCGAGTGAAACAAGCA
The DNA here is from genome assembly GCF_013277375.1 of Streptococcus sp. 3613. Taxonomy (NCBI): domain Bacteria; kingdom Bacillati; phylum Bacillota; class Bacilli; order Lactobacillales; family Streptococcaceae; genus Streptococcus; species Streptococcus sp. 3613. Next base: position 24,170 of record NZ_VMMV01000031.1, on the reverse strand, counting down.
GCACATGAACGTTCAAACAATATCATTCATCAAGCAGAGCAGGATGCGCAACGCTTGTTGGAAGAAGCTAAATATAAGGCAAACGAGATTCTTCGTCAAGCAACAGACAATGCTAAGAAAGTTGCTGTTGAAACCGAAGAGTTGAAGAACAAGAGCCGTGTCTTCCACCAACGTCTCAAATCTACAATTGAGAGTCAGTTGGCTATTGTTGAATCTTCAGACTGGGAAGATATTCTTCGCCCAACAGCTACTTATCTTCAAACCAGTGATGAAGCCTTTAAAGAAGTGGTTAGCGAGGTACTTGGAGAACCGATTCCAGCTCCAATTGAGGAAGAACCAATTGATATGACACGTCAGTTCTCTCAAGCAGAAATGGCAGAGTTACAGGCTCGTATTGAAGCAGCCAATAAAGAATTGGCTGAATTTGAATCTCAGACTAAACAGGAAGTGGAAGCTCCAACTCCTGTAGTGGGTCCTCAAATGGAAGAAGAACCTGCTCATCCAGTTGGTCCAATGTATGAAGAGCCAGAAGTAGCTCCAGTACATCCTTCGGCTCCAACACCAGCTACAGAAACATTTGATTCAGCACCAGGATTTGAAGCACCGCAAGAATCCGTTACAATTTTATAAGAAATATTCTGAGAACAATATCTTATCCTTATATTTCCAGCGAGCAGGAGATGGTGTGAGTCCTGCATTCCCTAACGATAAGATTATCCTCTCAAAAACTCAAGTCTGAATGGAGTAAGATTTGACGTTCCCCACGTTACGGGATAAGAGGGAGAAAGACTAGATCTTTTTCCGAATAAAGGTGGTACCACGATTTTCGTCCTTTTTGGCAGTCGTGGTTTTTAATTTGTGATTATTTATAAAGGAGATACCATGAAACTCAAAGATACCCTTAATCTTGGGAAAACAGCTTTCCCAATGCGTGCAGGCCTTCCTACCAAAGAGCCAGTTTGGCAAAAGGAATGGGAAGATGCAAAACTTTACCAACGTCGTCAAGAATTGAACCAAGGAAAACCTCATTTCACCTTGCATGATGGCCCTCCATACGCCAACGGAAATATCCACGTTGGACATGCTATGAACAAGATTTCAAAAGATATCATTGTTCGTTCAAAATCAATGTCAGGTTTTTACGCGCCATTTATCCCAGGTTGGGATACTCATGGTCTGCCAATCGAGCAAGTTTTGGCAAAACAAGGTGTCAAACGTAAAGAAATGGACTTGGTTGAGTACTTAAAACTTTGCCGTGAATACGCTCTTTCTCAAGTAGATAAACAACGTGAAGACTTTAAACGTTTGGGTGTTTCTGGTGACTGGGAAAATCCATATGTGACTTTGACTCCTGACTATGAGGCAGCTCAAATCCGTGTATTTGGTGAGATGGCTAATAAAGGTTATATCTACCGTGGTGCAAAACCAGTTTACTGGTCTTGGTCATCTGAGTCAGCCCTTGCTGAAGCAGAGATTGAATACCATGATTTGGTTTCAACTTCCCTTTACTATGCCAACAAGGTAAAAGATGGCAAAGGTGTTCTAGATACAGATACTTATATCGTTGTTTGGACAACTACTCCATTTACTATCACAGCTTCTCGTGGTTTGACTGTTGGAGCGGATATTGATTACGTCTTGGTTCAACCTGCTGGTGAAGCTCGTAAGTTTGTCGTTGCTGCAGAATTGTTGACTAGCTTGTCTGAGAAATTTGGTTGGGCTGATGTTCAAGTGTTGGCAACTTACCGTGGTCAAGAATTGAACCACATCGTGACAGAACACCCATGGGATACTGCAGTAGATGAGCTCGTTATCCTTGGTGACCACGTTACCACTGACTCTGGTACTGGTATCGTCCATACAGCCCCTGGTTTTGGTGAGGACGACTATAATGTTGGTATTGCTAATGGTCTTGAAGTCGCAGTGACTGTTGACGAACGTGGTATCATGATGAAGAATGCTGGTCCTGAGTTTGAAGGCCAATTCTATGAAAAGGTAGTTCCAACTGTTATTGAAAAACTTGGTAACCTCCTTCTTGCCCAAGAAGAAATCTCTCACTCATACCCATTTGACTGGCGTACTAAGAAACCAATTATCTGGCGTGCAGTTCCACAATGGTTTGCCTCAGTTTCTAAATTCCGCCAAGAAATCCTGGACGAAATTGAAAAAGTGAAATTCCACTCAGAATGGGGTAAAGTTCGTCTTTACAATATGATTCGTGACCGTGGCGACTGGGTTATCTCTCGTCAACGTGCTTGGGGTGTTCCACTTCCTATCTTCTACGCTGAAGATGGTACAGCGATCATGACAGCTGAAACGATTGAACATGTGGCTCAACTCTTTGAGGAACATGGTTCAAGCATTTGGTGGGAACGTGATGCTAAGGACCTCTTGCCAGAAGGATTTACTCATCCAGGTTCACCAAATGGCGAGTTCAAAAAAGAAACTGACATCATGGACGTTTGGTTTGACTCAGGTTCATCATGGAATGGAGTGGTAGTAAACCGTCCTGAGTTGACTTACCCAGCAGACCTTTACCTAGAAGGTTCTGACCAATACCGTGGTTGGTTCAACTCATCACTCATCACATCTGTTGCTAACCATGGTGTAGCACCTTACAAACAAATCTTGTCACAAGGTTTTGCCCTTGATGGTAAAGGTGAGAAGATGTCTAAATCTCTTGGAAATACCATTGCTCCAAGTGATGTTGAAAAACAATTTGGTGCAGAAATCTTGCGTCTCTGGGTAACAAGCGTTGACTCAAGCAACGACGTACGTATCTCTATGGATATCTTGAGCCAAGTCTCTGAAACTTACCGCAAGATCCGTAACACCCTTCGTTTCTTGATTGCCAATACATCTGACTTTAACCCGGATCAAGATGCAGTAGCTTACGATGAGCTTCGTTCAGTTGATAAGTACATGACGATTCGCTTTAACCAGCTTGTCAAGACCATTCGTGATGCTTATGCAAACTTTGAATTCTTGACGATCTACAAGGCCTTGGTGAACTTTATCAACGTTGACTTATCAGCCTTCTACCTTGATTTTGCCAAAGACGTTGTTTACATTGAAGGAGCTAAATCACTGGAACGCCGTCAAATGCAGACTGTCTTCTATGACATTCTTGTGAAAATTACGAAACTCTTGACACCAATCCTTCCTCATACTGCGGAAGAAATTTGGTCATACCTTGAGTTTAAAACAGAAGACTTTATTCAATTGTCAGAATTACCAGAAGCAGAGACATTTGCTAATCAAGAAGAAGTCTTGGATACATGGGCTGCCTTTATGGATTTCCGTGGACAAGCTCAAAAAGCCTTGGAAGAAGCGCGTAATGCAAAAGTTATCGGTAAATCACTTGAAGCACACTTGACAGTTTATCCAAATGAAGTTGTGAAAACTCTACTCGAAGCAGTAAACAGCAATGTAGCTCAACTTTTGATCGTGTCTGAGTTGACCATCGCAGAAGGACCAGCTCCAGAAGCTGCCCTTAGCTTCGAAGATGTCGCCTTCACAGTTGAACGTGCTGCAGGCCAAGTATGTGACCGTTGCCGTCGCACCGACCCAACAACAGCAGAACGCACCTACCAGGCAGTCATCTGTGACCACTGTGCAAGCATCGTAGAAGAAAACTTTGCGGACGCAGTCGCAGAAGGATTTGAAGAGAAGTAAGGTTGTTGTATGATACTAAGAAGGAAAAGGATTGCCAAACAGTCCTTTCCTTTTTGGTTATGACTAGCTTTTTTGTGAAAAATTGTGTAAAATAGAATAGATAAACGAGGGGAAACCTCGGAAAATTTAAAGGAGAATCCATCTAATGGTAAAATTGGTTTTTGCTCGCCACGGTGAGTCTGAATGGAACAAAGCTAACCTTTTCACTGGTTGGGCTGATGTTGATTTGTCTGAAAAAGGTACACAACAAGCGATTGACGCTGGTAAATTGATCAAAGAAGCTGGTATCGAATTTGACCAAGCTTACACTTCAGTATTGAAACGTGCGATCAAAACAACTAACTTGGCTCTTGAAGCTTCTGACCAATTGTGGGTTCCAGTTGAAAAATCATGGCGTTTGAACGAACGTCACTACGGTGGTTTGACTGGTAAAAACAAAGCTGAAGCTGCTGAACAATTTGGTGATGAGCAAGTTCACATCTGGCGTCGTTCATACGATGTATTGCCTCCAAACATGGACCGTGATGATGAGCACTCAGCTCACACAGACCGTCGTTACGCTTCACTTGATGATTCAGTTATTCCAGATGCTGAAAACTTGAAAGTGACTTTGGAACGTGCCCTTCCTTTCTGGGAAGATAAAATCGCTCCAGCTCTTAAAGATGGTAAAAACGTATTCGTAGGAGCTCACGGTAACTCAATCCGTGCCCTTGTAAAACACATCAAAGGTTTGTCAGATGACGAGATCATGGACGTGGAAATCCCTAACTTCCCACCATTGGTATTCGAATTCGATGAAAAATTGAACGTAGTTTCTGAATACTACCTTGGAAAATAAAAAATTGTAAGTCTAGAATTGATTTCTAGGCTTTTTATGTTAGTATGGTAGTATGATAAGGAATAAAAAACAAGATTATGTATTGGCCTACAAGCAACCAGCGTCAACAACATATAAGGGCTGGGAAGAAGAGGCCTTACCGATAGGCAATGGTTCTTTAGGGGCAAAAATATTTGGGCTTATAGGGGTTGAACGGATTCAATTTAATGAAAAAAGTCTCTGGTCTGGAGGTCCACTTCCTGATAGTTCAGATTATCAAGGTGGAAATCTTCAGGATCAGTATGTTTTTTTAGCTGAGATTCGCCAGGCTTTGGAGAAGAGAGATTACAATCGGGCTAAGGAACTGGCTGAACAGCACCTAGTCGGGCCAAAAACAAGTCAATATGGGACCTATCTGTCATTTGGAGATATTTTCATTGAGTTCAGCCAGCAAGGCACAACTTTGTCTCAGGTGACGGACTATCAGAGACAGCTGAATATTAGTAAGGCACTTGAGACGACTTCTTATGCCTATAAGGGAACGCGATTTGAACGTGAAGCCTTTGCGAGTTTTCCAGATGATCTATTGGTTCAACATTTTACTAAGGAAGGGTTGGAAACTCTAGATTTTACTATAGAACTATCCTTGACCTGTGATTTGGCTTCTGATGGAAAGTATGAGCAGGAAAAATCTGATTACAAGGAATGCAAGTTGGATATTACTGATTCTCATATCTTGATGAAGGGAAGAGTTAAGGATAATAATCTGCGGTTTGCTGGCTGTCTAGCTTGGCAAACTGATGGTGATATTAGAGTCTGGTCGGATAAGGTTCAGATATCAGGGGCTAGTTATGCTAATCTCTTCTTAGCAGCTAAGACGGATTTTGCTCAAAATCCTGCTAGTAATTATCGCAAGAAACTAGATTTGGAGCAAAAGGTGAAGGACTTGGTGGAGAAAGCTAAAGAAAAGGGCTATGCCCAATTGAAATCAAGGCATATTCAGGACTACCAAGCCTTATTCCAACGTGTTCAATTGGATTTGGGGTCTGATGTTGACGCATCCACTACAGATGAGTTGTTAAAAAATTATAAGCCACAAGAGGGGCAGGCTTTGGAGGAACTGTTCTTCCAGTATGGACGGTATTTATTGATTAGTTCTTCCAGAGATTGTCCAGATGCTCTACCAGCTAACCTACAAGGGGTCTGGAATGCGGTCGATAATCCTCCTTGGAATTCGGACTATCACTTAAATGTCAATCTGCAGATGAATTATTGGCCAGCCTATGTTACCAATCTCCTAGAGACGGCCTTTCCGGTCATCAACTATGTAGATGATTTGCGTGTCTATGGTCGCATAGCGGCTGCAAGGTATGCAGGAATCGTCTCTCAGGAAGGGGAGGAAAATGGTTGGTTGGTTCATACTCAAGCGACTCCCTTTGGTTGGACAGCACCTGGTTGGGATTACTATTGGGGTTGGTCACCAGCTGCCAATGCGTGGATGATGCAAACCGTTTATGAAGCCTATTCATTTTACAGGGACCAAGACTATCTCAGGGAGAAAATTTATCCCATGTTGAGGGAAACGGTTCGTTTTTGGAATGCCTTTTTACATAAGGATCAGCAGGCGCAGCGTTGGGTCTCTTCTCCATCTTATTCGCCAGAACATGGGCCGATTTCGATTGGCAATACCTATGACCAATCTCTGATTTGGCAGTTATTTCATGATTTTATTCAGGCTGCTCAGGAATTGGGACTGGATGAGACTTTGTTGACTGAGGTCAAGGAGAAGTTTGACTTGCTTAATCCTCTTCAAATCACTCAATCTGGTCGAATCAGGGAGTGGTATGAGGAGGAAGAGCAGCATTTTCAAAATGAGAAAGTGGAGGCCCAGCATCGGCACGCTTCCCATCTGGTGGGACTCTATCCTGGAACTCTCTTTAGCTATAAGGGACAAGAGTATCTTGAAGCGGCGCGTGCTAGCCTCAGTGATCGTGGAGATGGGGGTACAGGCTGGTCTAAGGCCAATAAGATCAATCTTTGGGCGCGTCTAGGAGATGGCAATCGAGCCCATAAATTATTAGCAGAGCAGTTAAAGTCATCCACCTTGCCAAATCTTTGGTGTAGCCACCCTCCTTTTCAGATAGATGGTAATTTTGGTGCTACTAGTGGCATGGCAGAAATGTTACTCCAGTCTCATGCAACTTATCTGGTACCTTTAGTCGCCCTACCCGATGCATGGTCATCAGGTTTAGTTTCAGGCTTAATGGCACGTGGACATTTTGAAGTTAGCATGAGGTGGGCGGATAAAAAACTCTTACAGTTGACCATTTTATCAAGAAGTGGGGGAGATTTGCGAGTTTCTTATCCAGGTATTGAGAAGAGTGTGATTAAATTGGATAAAGAAAAAATAAAAGCGAAATGCATAGAGAAAGATTGTATTTCGGTGGCAACAGCAGAAGGTGATCTGGTTCAATTTTCTTTTTAAGAAGATAATAGAAGGCAGTAATTTGAAACTGCCTTTTAATAAGGATTTGAGAATGTAAGCAGTTTCCAACCAGTAAAAAAAGCGTTATAATGGTAGTAGGAAGTAATTTGTTTGAGAGAGGGTGGGTTTTATGGCTTATATTGAGATGAGACACTGTTACAAGCGTTATCAGGTTGGGGACACGGAAATTGTGGCCAATCGTGATGTGAATTTTGAGATTGAAAAGGGAGAATTGGTTATTATTCTAGGTGCGTCTGGTGCAGGCAAGTCAACGGTTCTTAATCTTCTTGGGGGAATGGATACCAATGACGAGGGGGAAATCTGGATTGATGGTGTCAATATTGCAGACTATAGTTCCCACCAGCGCACCAATTATCGTAGAAATGATGTGGGTTTTGTTTTTCAGTTTTACAATCTAGTTTCCAATCTGACTGCTAAGGAAAATGTGGAACTGGCTTCTGAAATCGTGACAGATGCCTTGGATCCTGAGCAGGTGCTGACAGATGTAGGTCTGGCTCATCGTCTAAATAATTTCCCAGCCCAGCTTTCTGGAGGGGAGCAACAGCGAGTCTCAATTGCACGCGCGGTAGCCAAAAATCCTAAAATCCTTCTTTGTGATGAACCGACTGGAGCCTTGGATTATCAGACGGGCAAGCAGGTTTTGAAAATTCTCCAAGATATGTCTCGTCAAAAGGGAGCGACGGTGATTATCGTGACTCACAATGGAGCTTTGGCGCCCATTGCTGATCGCGTGATTCATATGCACGATGCCAGTGTCAAGGATGTGGTGATCAACCAGCATCCTCAGGATATTGACAGTTTGGAGTACTAGCATGATTAAGCGAAAAACCTATTGGAAGGACTTAATTCAGTCCTTCACAGGCTCCAAGGGGCGTTTTTTATCCATCTTAACCTTGATGATGTTAGGGTCTCTAGCCTTAATAGGCCTCAAAGTGACTAGCCCCAACATGGAGGCGACAGCTAATGCTTATTTAACAACTGCTCAAACCTTGGATTTGGCAGTTATGTCTAATTATGGTTTGGATCAAGCAGATCAAGAAGAACTAAAACAGACGGAGGGCGCAGAGGTTGAGTTTGGCTATTTGACAGATGTGACTATGGAAAATGGGCAGGATGCCATTCGGCTGTACTCCAAATCAGAGCGAATTTCAACCTTTCAGCTAAGAGAGGGACGACTTCCTCAGTCAGATAAGGAAATCGCCTTGGCAAGTCATTTGCAAGGCCAATATCGTGTGGGACAGGAGATTAGTTTTAAAGAAAAAGAAGAGGGTCATTCCTCTTTAAAAGACCATACTTATACCATTACTGGTTTTATGGATTCAGCTGAAATCCTCTCCCAGCGAGATATGGGCTACGCAGCAAGTGGAAGTGGGACTCTGACAGCCTATGGGGTGATTTTACCTAGTCAGTTTGATCAGAAAGTCTATAATATAGCTCGTTTGAAATATCAAGATTTAGCAGGCTTAAATGCTTTTTCATCAGCTTATGAAGAAAAATCCAAGCAACATCAGGAAGAGCTTGAACAAGCTTTGTCAGATAATGGCAAGGCACGTCTGCAACTCTTGAAAAAAGAAGGACAAGAGTCTTTAGACAAAGGCCAAGAGACCCTTGACAAGGCTGAGACTAATTTGCAGGAAGGCAAGCGTCGTTTAGCAACTGCTCAAGCTCGTTTACAGGCTCAGGAAAGTCAACTAGCCTTGCTCCCTCAAGCCCAGAGAGAGCAGGCCCATGCTCAACTTACCCAAGCCAAGCAGGAATTGAGCAAGGAAGAGGACAAACTAAAGCAGGCTGAACAAAATCTAGCCCAAGAAAAGGAAAAATTAGAAAAACATCAGCAAGTTTTAGATGATTTGGTTGAGCCCAAGTATCAAGTATATAATCGTCAGACCATGCCTGGCGGTCAAGGCTACCTCATGTACAGTAATGCTTCAGCCAGTATTCGGGCAGTGGGCAATATTTTTCCTGTGGTTCTTTATGCCGTAGCGGCTATGGTGACCTTCACAACTATGACTCGTTTTGTGGATGAAGAGCGAACTCATGCAGGGATTTTTAAGGCTTTGGGTTATCGCAGTAAGGATATTATCGTTAAATTTCTCCTCTATGGTCTAGTAGCTGGGACTGTCGGAACAGCTCTTGGTAGCATACTTGGCCATTATTTACTAGCCGGTGTGATTTCAAGTGTCATTACAAAAGGCATGGTGGTGGGAGAAACCCAGATTCAGTTCTATTGGACTTATAGTTTACTGGCACTTGGTCTGAGTTGGTTGGCGAGTGTGTTACCAGCCTATCTGGTGGCTCGGAGGGAACTTCATGATGAAGCAGCCCAGCTTTTACTGCCTAAACCACCTGTCAAAGGAGCTAAAATCTTACTAGAGCGCATCGGTTTTATCTGGCGTCGTCTCAGTTTTACCCATAAGGTAACAGCTCGCAATATCTTCCGTTATAAGCAGCGGATGTTGATGACGATCTTTGGTGTGGCAGGTTCAGTCGCTCTGCTCTTTGCAGGCTTGGGAATCCAATCCTCTGTAGCAGGAGTTCCGCCTAGACAGTTTCAAAAAATCCAACAGTATCAAATGATTGTCTCTGAAAATCCTAGTGCGACCAATCAAGACAAGGCAGAGTTGGAAGAAGTATTGAAAGGGCAGGATATTCAAGATTACCAGAAAATTTATTCTAAAACGCTAGACAAGGATTTCAAAGGTAAGGCTGGTCTTCAGACAATTACCCTTATGATGACAGAGAAGGAGGATTTGACTCCCTTTATTCATCTGCAAAATCATCAGCAGGAGCTGACATTAAAAGAGGGCGTCGTTATTACAGCTAAACTCGCCCAGCTGGCAGGTGTCAAGATTGGACAGACTCTAGAAATTGAAGGTAAGAAGCTAAAGGTCGTTGCCATTGCTGAGAACTACGTTGGTCATTTTATTTATATGAGTCAGGCTAGCTATGAGCAAATTTATGGACAGCTACCCCAAGCCAACACTTATCTGGTCTCGCTAAGGGATACCAGTGCTCCTAGTATCGAAAGACAGGCAGGCTTACTTATGAACCAATCTGCGGTGTCCAGCGTTGTCCAAAATGCTTCAGCCATTCGACTCTTTGACTCGGTCGCAAGTTCACTCAATCAGACCATGACCATCTTGGTCATCGTATCGGTTCTGTTGGCTATTGTTATCCTCTACAATTTGACCAATATCAACGTAGCTGAAAGAATCCGTGAACTCTCCACTATCAAGGTTCTCGGTTTTCATAATAATGAAGTCACTCTCTACATTTACCGTGAGACGATTGTGCTGTCCCTTGTGGGAATCTTACTTGGTCTGGTCTCAGGTTTCTATTTACACCAATTTTTGATTCAAATGATTTCGCCTGCGACTATTCTCTTCTATCCGCAGGTAGGCTGGGAAGTCTATGTAATTCCAGTGGCAGCAGTAAGCATCATTTTGACCTTGCTTGGTTTCTTTGTCAATTATCATCTGAGAAAGGTTGATATGCTTGAAGCCTTGAAATCTGTAGAGTAAGGTAGTTATTTTTAGCTGATTGACCTTGTATTTACTCGTAAACAAAAATCCTCCGTTTCAAAGAGCAAGCTAGGAAGCAAGCCGTAGGTTGCTCAAAGCACCGCTTTGAGGTTGCAGATAAAGCTGACGTGGTTTGAAGAGATTTTCGAAGAGTATAAGGTAGTTGTTTTTAGCTGATTGAACTTATATTTACTCGTAAATCATAACCACCCGTCAAACGGGTGGTTTGAACCAGGGCTATAAGCCCAAATTAACAGCCAGCGCCTAAAGACGCTGGCTTTCACGTTGTTCAAGCCTTATTGCTCTTGACTCGTCACTTGCCTCTTAAAGAGGCTTTAGTATTACTTACCACTATCCCTAAAGGGATCCTCATATTCTTTTACACTCAATTTATCTATTGCTATATCATGCTTTCCTGTTCTTGAATATATTTCTTAATTGTGGCTTCATTGAGTCCCACCGTACTCACATAATAACCTTCCGCCCAAAAATGCCGATTCCAAAACTTGTACTTGAGATTGGCGTGTTTGTCAAACATCATGAGTGCACTTTTTCCTTTTAAATAACCCATGAAACTCGAAACACTTATCCTTGGTGGAATACTGACTAACATGTGTACATGGTCTGGCATTAAGTGACCCTCGATAATTTCAACTCCTTTATAACTACACAAGCTATGAAATATTTCGCCTAAACTACTTCGATATTGATTATAGATGACTTTTCGTCTATACTTAGGGGTGAACACAATGTGATACTTACAATGCCACTTTGTGTGCGATAAACTATGAGCCTTTTGTGCCATATTTTTCTCCTTTCGCTTTACAATTGGCTTGAACACCTTTATTGTATCGCGTTTGGAGTTTTTTGGGTATAACCTTCGACGCGCACCCGCATAGCGAGACGGACTGAAAGTCACATAACAAAAATCCTCCGTTTCAAAGAGTAGGGAACTCTTTGTGACAGAGGATTTTTTCTATAGGGCTTTAGCAGCTGCAATTGCGGCTTCGAAGTTTGGTTCAGAGTTGATATTGTCCACGTATTCAACATAGCGAATCGTATTGTCAGTATCAAGGACAAAGACCGCGCGTGCCAATAGGTGCCACTCATTGATTAAGAGAGCGTAATCACGTCCAAAGGAATGGTCGAAATAGTCTGAGAGCATGATGGCATTTTCAATACCTTCAGCACCGCACCAACGTTTTTGGGCAAAAGGTAGGTCCATGGAAACAGTCAAGACAACCGTATTGTCCAGTCCAGCCAGTTCTTGGTTAAAGCGACGCGTTTGAGTTGAGCAGATGCCTGTATCGATAGAAGGCACGACACTCAAGACTTTTTTCTTGCCATCAAAATCAGCCAGAGATTTTTTAGAAAGGTCTGTTGTAGTGAGAGAAAAGTTAAGCGCCTTGTCGCCGACTTGTAGTTGTTTACCTGTAAAGCTCACAGGATTTCCGAGAAAAGTTACCATAAGATACTCCAATCTTTTTTCTTCCATTGTAGCTGAAACAGTCGAAATTTTCCAATGATTTGACCGGAAATGTGGGCATAGAAAAAACGCCAGCTCATGTGAGAATGACGTTTTTCAGATTTTTTATCTATTTGATATTTCTCGAAGGTAGTGCGGACGGGAGCAACTTCCTTCGGAACTTCATCCCTAATTTTTGAGCCCTAGGGCTCAAAAATTCCGTCCTAGATAAGATCAAAGTTCTTATCTAGGATACCACTACAGTGAGAAATATCTGGTAAAAACTCACTTCGTTCGTACTGATTTAAGAAATCTTTATTCTTATAAACGCTGTTTTGTAGCTAGAGATAGAACTAACAAAGCTAATATTAGAAGTAATGTAAAGAGAGACAAGAACCTAGTAATAGATAAACTAATATCTAGATTATTTTGCCAATCCTTCAGCAATTTTATCAAGGTTGTATTTCATCATGCTGTAGTAGCTATCGCCTTCTTTACCTTGTTCTGCGATAGAGTCAGTAAAGATTTGTGCGTAGATTGGGATGTTTGTGTCTTGAGAAACAGTTTTCATTGGACGGTCATCCACACTTGATTCTACAAAGAGTGATGGAACTTTTGTTTGGCGAAGTTTTTCAACCAAGGTCTTGATTTGTTCAGGTGTTCCTTCTTCTTCAGTGTTGATTTCCCAGATGTAAGCACTTGGGACACCATAGGCTTTAGAGAAGTATTTGAATGCTCCTTCGCTGGTTACAATGAGTTTCTTTTCAGCAGGGATGTTATTAAATTTATCCTTACTTTCTTTATCAAGTTTGTCTAACTTATCAGTATATTCTTTGAGATTTTTTTCATAGAATTCTTTGTTGTTAGGGTCTTTGGCGCTCAATTGTTTGGCGATATTTTTAGCAAAGATAATCCCATTTTCAAGGTTAAGCCAAGCGTGTGGGTCTTCTTTACCTTTTTCATTTTTTCCTTCAAGGTAGATGACATCAACGCCTTCGCTGACTGCAAAGTAGTCTTTGTTTTCAGTTTTCTTAGCATTTTCTACCAATTTTGTAAACCAAGCATTGCCACCTGTTTCAAGGTTGATACCGTTATAGAAAATGAGGTCTGCCTCAGAAGTTTTCTTAACATCTTCAGGAAGTGGTTCGTATTCGTGTGGGTCTTGCCCAATCGGAACGATACTATGAAGATCAATTTTATCACCAGCAATATTTTTAGTAATATCAGCGATGATTGAGTTTGTAGCAACAACTTTTAGTTTTTGACCAGAAGCTGTATCTTTTTTTCCGCTAGCACATGCTACAAGAGCAATGACGGAAAGAAAGAGAACGAGTAATGTACCTAATTTTTTCATTAGATCCTCCAATTTATTAGGGCTTTGCCCCTTATTTTAACAAATGTTTATTTTTTAGTTTCAAATATCGTTGTTTGGGAGCGATAAAGAAGCTAATGAGAAAGAAACTAGCGGCTGTAAGAACGATACTAGAACCTGCCGCAACGTTAAAGCTATAGCCGATAAAGAGCCCCAAAACTGAAGCAGTAGCTCCAAAGGTTGAGGAAAGGAAAATCATGCTTTTCAGGCTATTAGCATACAGATAAGCAGTTGCAGCTGGGGTAATCAGCATGGCTACAATCAGGATAGTTCCGACACTTTGCATGGCTGTCACAGACACGAGAGTCAAGAGTACCATGAGAAGGTAGTGATAGAAATTGACAGGCATTCCCATGGCTTTAGCCAAGAGTTCATCAAAGGAAGTTATCAAGAGTTGCTTGAAGAAAATCCAGATTAACAAGAGAATGGCTGCCCCCACACCCATAGTAATAAACATATCCGTATCTTGTACGGCTAGGATATTACCAAAAAGGATATGGAAAAGGTCAGTTGAACTTTTAGCGACACTAATCAAGATGATACCGAGGGCTAAGAAAGAAGAAAAGGTAATGCCGATGGCGGTATCGCTTTTGATAATCGAGTTTCCCTTGATGTAGGTAATGATGATGGCAGCTAGCAGTCCAAAGACAATGGCTCCGATAAAGAAGTCAAGGCCCAAGATGAAGGAGAGGGCTACACCTGGTAAGACAGCATGTGAAATGGCATCTCCCATGAGTGACATCCCGCGTAGAATGATGAAACATCCTACAGCTCCAGCTACGACCCCTACGACAATGGCTGTTATCAAGGCATTTTGTAAGAAATGGAATTTTTGCAATCCATCGATAAATTCTGCAATCATAGGTCACCTCCATTGAAAAAGAGTCGATTACCGTAAGCTTCTTTGAGATTGGCTTCGGTAAAGGTTTCTTTGGTTGGACCAAAGGCAATCACTTCTCGATTGACAAGCAAGACTTGATCGAAGTAGTGGGGAACCTTGCTGAGGTCGTGGTGGACGATGAGAACCGTCTTCCCAGCTTTTTTCAGATCTCTCAGCGTATTCATGATGATTTCCTCACTGACAGAGTCAATCCCAACAAAGGGTTCATCCAAGAGGATATAGTCGGCTTCCTGTACCAAACATCTGGCAATCAAGACCCGCTGGAATTGACCTCCAGACAGTTGACTGATTTGCCGTTCAGCGTAGTCAGCTAGACCGACGATTTCAAGGGCTTCTTTCACTTTCTTCCAATGTTTAGCCTTTAAACTTCGAAAGAGAGGGATAGAGGGAAAGAGTCCTAACGAGACGCATTCCTTGACCTTGATGGGAAAGTTGTAGTCGATATTGATTTTTTGTTCGACATAGGCAATTCGGTGTAAGGATTTTTTAACTTCCTTGTTATCGAGAAATGCCTGACCTTGATGTGGGATAATTCCCAGCATCCCTTTTAATAATGTTGATTTTCCAGCACCGTTTGGGCCAATGATACCTGTAATTGTCGGTCCATGGAGCACTAGTGAAATATCCTTAAGTGCCAACGTTTCTTTGTAGGAGACACTGAGATTTTCGATACGTATCATAAACTTATATTCCTCCTGTCTCTTAATATACATTAAAAAAAAAATTAAGTCAAGTTAATTTTTGAAAAAATTAAAATAAGTCATTAAAAAATCTTTACACATCACACAAGGGAATCAATATATAGTGGATTGAATTTGGAATAG
Source organism: Streptococcus sp. 3613 (assembly GCF_013277375.1). Classification (NCBI taxonomy): domain Bacteria; kingdom Bacillati; phylum Bacillota; class Bacilli; order Lactobacillales; family Streptococcaceae; genus Streptococcus; species Streptococcus sp. 3613. The sequence goes on along the minus strand of NZ_VMMV01000031.1, from coordinate 9,089 downwards.
TCCACCGAGTTTTTTAAAACATTGTTAGAAATTCAAAGTAAATTATAAAAATGCCTTAGAAGCAGCATTGTACTACTCCAGCTCCAACTAACTCTATTTTGCTATATATTTAGTAGGATGTCTAATAAAACGCATAATCTCAAGGTTTATACACCTGATATTATGCGTTTTTATGATTTTAAAGATTCTTTAATTAGATTTACTATCTGTATTTCAAAAAGTGTTTTAATCTATCCATGGATAACCCCTTAGTTTACCCTTTGATTTTTGTTGAGTATGAGCGATTCTTTGATGAATTATTTTGAATAAGTATATCACACTTTAAACATCAATAGTTTTTACTTTTGGTTAATGGACTAAAGTAACTAAATCCCCCTGCAAGAAATCTTATAGTACCTGCTAATATTAGAATACTTATGATAGTTAAGTTATGTGAAACAAGTATCCCTCCAAGGTATGCTCCTAAGGGGATAGAAGCAAATGAGATCATTCTAGTAATACTAACAACACGTCCCAACATTTCTTTTTTGACAACTTTTTGTCGTAACGTAAAATATGTAATGGCATTGATATTGCCAAACATATTACTCAAACCTAAAAATACTCCCATATATATATAGTTTGTGTTAATTGATAGCAACATAGTAGATAGACCAGCTAGCATTGTACTGATGGAGAGGATTTTTCCATATCTAAACTTTTTAATTAATTCAGGGGCAAGAATAGCACCTAATATAGCTCCTACACCAGCTATTGAGAGTATTAATCCATAGTGAAAGGAGGTATAGCCTAGAACATCTGTAATATAGTAAACTAAGTTGGCCTGAAATATATGAATACCAAAGTTTGTTCCAAAAAAAAGAATAGCTCCACTTAGGATGATTTTATCATTTTTTACATAGTGCAAACCAATAGATATTGTTTTAGAAAGACTCTCTTTTTTAGAGATATTTACTAGTGTATTTTCTGGAGTTTTTATGCAGAGAATTAATAGGCTGGCAATTAAAAAGGTAAGAGCATTGACCCATAAAACTTTAGCTGGATTAATAAGTAATAGAACAGAACCACTAATCATAGGACCAATAAGATTTAATGTATTGTCAATAAGTTGGATTCCTGAATTGGCTTTTGATAGCTGATTGTCTGTTACAATCTGTGGTAACAAGCTTTGAAATGCTGGGTGGACTAATGGCTCTGTAGAGGAGAGCAGGAAGGTTAAAATATAAATTAAGAGTAAGAGTATATTATCATTTTTAAAAGATATTATTAGCAAACTTAGAATGACTAATGAGATTAAATGACATATTGAAATGATATATACTTTTTTGAATTTATCTGCTAATATACCTCCTACTAGAGAAAATAAAATCCATGGTAAAAATGAAATACCGTATAGAGTAGCCATATGAAATGGAGATCCTGTTTTCTCAAATACTAGCAAAGGTAGAGCTAATTTTCTTAGCCAATCACCAAAGTTGGATACAAGAAATGTTAGCCACAATATTTTGTAATTTCTATTCAATAATATTACCTCCACGACAGGTTATACAATTGGGATCTATATGCCAATGCTCGGCTATTTTTGTAGTCATTGTATTCATATCTATAGATTTTAATTGGCCTACAGTAGTTAATTCACCGATACCAGTGATATATTTTGTAACTTCTGAACAAATGATACCAGTTGCTACAGATACTAGAGGAGCTATGGCAGTATTGTCACCAACTAAATTTAAACGAGTTCTTTCTTCAAGGATTAGGTGAGAAATAGGGTGTTCTTTTTGGATAGTATTTCTCCAACAATCTATGCATCCAGATATTTTGGGGATAATAGTATATTGCAGGGCTCGTTGCGCTTCTAAACCTGCACAAAATAAAGGAATATTCAGCTTTACTATAGCTTCATTTACCCATCTTGCTAGTTTGATTTTAGGTCTATCCGCAACTAGTATTAAGCAGTCGAATCCTCGGAATGATTCAACAACATCTTCAGATGAATTGATTTTCTTTTCATCAACAGTAAATTTTATTTGAGGATTAAATTCATAGATGCGTTGTTTTGCTATACTTGCTTTACTCTTTCCTATATCATCAAAGTTATATAAAATTTGTCTATTTAAATTAGATATATCAACGACATCAAATTCAACAGCTTTTATTTCTCCTATACCTAAGCCAGCTAAGTCATATATAATGTGAGAGCCTAATCCGCCTAATCCAATAATTCCAATTTTTGAATCAATTAATTTTTTTTGAGAAATATATTTATTTTCACTTAAAGTTGCGTAAGATGAAAAAAAGTTGATGTTTCTGTGATAACGTTCTAATTCATACTTGGATAATATTTTAGAACCAGTAAGATTTAAATCCTCGATAAATCGTTCTTTACTGATTTCATCAATAGCTTCCATTACATCAGATGGTGATAGTTCACTGTAGGTTTCTGAAACTTCTCTTATGATTTTTTCGACGGTATTAATTCCATCCATTTTTTTGAGCATGTATTCAATAGCTCCGCTAGGGTCTTCATATTCTGTAATTTCTCCAACCCCACCTATATAGACCGATCCGTCTTTATATACTACTGGGTAAGCCTTTTTTAGTTTTGGACGAGCTTTTAGTAGATCCATTATATCTCCTTATATCAATTAAAAGAAAAGGTAACTAGAGAAAGTCTAGTTACCAGCCTCGGTGAAGAAAGTATTACTATCCTTTACTGCACTGCGATTCCTGCAATACTTACAGAATGAACACGTTTTTGCTTAAGCATAAAATCTACCTCCTAATATTTAAATTTCAAGTAGCAAAGCTATGAGATAGATAGAATTTTATCATTTTATATATTTTTTGTCAATTCATTTTTCAGACAATTAATTTTTTTGTGAATTTTTAAAAAATTTTTAAAAAATTGAAATACTAACTGAAAAATGATAGAAAAGGAAAGTTCATTTTTAATTGCATTCCCTAGTGATTTTTGTTAAGATAAAGACAAATACAAATGAAAGCGAGAACAAGATGACACGTTATCAAGATGATTTTTATGATGCTATCAATGGAGAATGGCAACAGACAGCTGAAATTCCAGCAGATAAGTCTCAAACGGGAGGTTTTGTTGATTTAGATCAGGAAATTGAAGACTTGATGCTGGCGACAACAGACAAGTGGTTGGCAGGAGAAGAGGTGCCTGAGGATGCTATCTTGGCAAACTTTGTCAAATACCACCGCCTAGTTCGTGATTTTGACAAGAGAGAAGCTGACGGTATCACACCTGTCTTACCACTCCTTAAAGAATTCCAAGAGTTGGAGACTTTTGCGGATTTTACAGCTAAACTAGCAGAGTTTGAACTTGCAGGAAAACCTAACTTCCTTCCTTTTGGTGTATCGCCAGACTTTATGGATGCCAGAATCAACGTTTTATGGGCTAGCGCTCCAAGCACGATCCTGCCAGACACGACCTACTATGCAGAAGACCATCCTCAGCGTGAGGAGCTCTTGACTCTTTGGAAAGAAACTAGCGCAAATCTTCTCAAGGCTTATGATTTCTCTGATACAGAAATTGAAGACTTGCTAGAGAAAAGACTAGAATTGGATCGCCGAGTTGCAGCAGTGGTGCTTTCTAATGAAGAAAGTTCAGAGTATGCTAAACTCTACCATCCATATGCTTACGAAGATTTCAAGAAATTCGCGCCTGCCCTACCTTTGGATGACTTCTTCCAAGCCGTTCTTGGACAAGTGCCAGACAAGGTTATCGTAGACGAAGAACGTTTCTGGCAAGCAGCAGATCGATTCTATAGTGAAGAGGCATGGCCTCTTCTCAAGGCAACCTTGATTTTGAGTGTTGTCAATCTTTCAACCAGCTATTTAACAGAAGAAATCCGTGTCTTGTCAGGTGCCTATAGCCGTGCGCTTTCAGGAGTTCCACAAGCTAAAGACAAGGTCAAGGCAGCTTATCAACTAGCACAAGGTCCTTTCAAACAAGCCTTGGGTCTTTGGTACGCCCGTGAGAAGTTCTCTCCAGAAGCCAAGGCGGATGTGGAGAAAAAAGTGGCAACTATGATTGATGTCTATAAGGAACGCTTGGCTAAGAATGACTGGCTGACTCCTGAAACTCGTGACAAGGCCATCGTCAAACTCAATGTCATCAAGCCTTATATCGGTTATCCAGAAGAATTGCCAGCACGCTACAAAGACAAGGTAGTGGATGAGACTGCTAGTCTTTTTGACAATGCTCTAGCCTTTGCGCGTGTGGAAATCAAACACAGTTGGAGCAAGTGGAACCAACCTGTAGACTACAAGGAATGGGGCATGCCTGCTCACATGGTCAATGCCTACTACAATCCACAGAAGAATCTGATTGTCTTCCCAGCGGCTATTTTACAGGCACCTTTCTATGACTTGCATCAGTCATCTTCTGCTAATTACGGTGGTATTGGGGCGGTTATTGCTCATGAAATTTCCCACGCCTTTGATACCAACGGAGCTTCCTTCGATGAAAATGGTAGCCTCAAGGATTGGTGGACAGAGAGCGACTATGCTGCCTTCAAGGAGAAAACACAAAAAGTCATTGACCAATTTGATGGACAGGATTCTTATGGAGCAACCATTAACGGTAAATTGACTGTGTCAGAAAACGTGGCTGACTTGGGAGGAATCGCAGCAGCGCTTGAAGCAGCTAAGAGAGAACCAGACTTCTCAGCAGAAGAGTTCTTCTACAACTTCGGTCGCATCTGGCGCATGAAAGGTCGACCAGAATTTATGAAACTTTTGGCTAGCGTCGATGTGCACGCACCAGCCAAACTCCGTGTCAATGTGCAAGTACCAAACTTCGACGATTTCTTTACAACCTATGATGTCAAAGAAGGAGACGGAATGTGGCGTTCACCAGAGGAGCGCGTGATTATTTGGTAATACAAAGAGACAAGTAAAACTCCTATAATTACACCTTCCCTATCTATGTACACCCTAAAAAGTTAGATAGAATAATCTAGCTTTTGGGGTGTAGTTCATAGGGATTATGAAATTGAAGTCTTTTCTTATTTTAAAATTCATAGTAAAATATCCCTCTGTATCAAGATAACAGGAGGATTTTTATGTCTCAAAAGACTATCAACATAGGCTACGCCCGTGTATCTACTCATAAGCAAGACCTAGGATTGAAAGTGCAAATCGAAGCTCTCAAACATTGCGATAAACTTTTTATAGAAAAGGAATCTGGTGCAAATAACACTCGTCCTGAACTTACAAAAGCCTTAAAACTGGCCTCTGACTTTTCGAAAGATGGCAAGCAGGTTACTTTCACTATCTATAAGTTAGATAGACTGACTCGATCTATGTTTAAGCTACTAGAACTTATTGAACAATTTAATGAATATCATATTCAGCTAGTCAGTTTGCATGAAAAACTAGAAACAGACTCTCTTATTGGCAGGTTACTTTGCGTCATTTTAGGCTTTGTGGCAGAAAATGAGCTGGAAAATCTGAGGTTTCGCACAAAAGAAGGACTTCGAAAAGCTAAGGAAAATGGTGTTAGATTAGGAGCAAAACGGATTTCAAAAGAAAAGGAGGAGCGGATACTTAACAAATATCTACATTCAAATATAAGCATACGTAATATTGCAAAAGCTGAACAAATTTCTACATCAACCCTATATAAAGTGTTAGAACGCAATAAAGTGGCGAACAATCGTCAAAAAAAAACGGAAAATCATTGCTAAAAATAGGGAAAAATGGTAGAATGAAGCTGTAAATTTGTTTCGATTAACGACCGTTTGATGAAACAGTCAAAACAACAATATGAATATTTAAAAAATACGAGTTTAACAGTGTTTTTAACCTGTATTAGACTGGTATTTTTTGTGTATCGTTTAACGGTCGTTACGCGATACACTTAGTTCCCTATCTCTAAAGTAGTTAGCGAGCTTATGGTAACAAAAAATTTAAAAATTATTAAGATATGTAATAGTGTAATAGCTGTATTGTTCAGTTAATGGATAAAGGTTCATTTAAGGCTTCTATCAAGAACATTAAATGTTTAGAGAATGAGTTGGCTCAAAATTTTGCTTTTGTGGTCTTGAAAGGAAGTTGATTTTGTTATTTTATAAGCCTAAAAAGGCAATTATATATTCCCAAGGAGGAAAAATTATGAATAAACTAACTAAACTAGGTATTGTCACTTTCTCTGCTGTAACTCTTAGTGCTGCCGTGCCAACTTTGGTGCGTGCCGAGGAAAACGTTGCGCCGCAGCCAAATGTTGCTGCTAAACCTAATGTTGCTCAACCAACACCTGCACCAAAACCTAATGGTAGCTGGGTTGATTTCAGTATGCTCGACCCAATCGCTAAGCCAAAGCCAGGCAAAGAAGTTTCGAAACCTGCTGAAAAGCCGGTAGAAGAGCCCGCGCCTGTCGAAAAACCTTCGACCGAGGGCAACATTCTCGCAAACGGAACAGATGAGGCTATCGCAGAGGACAAGAAAAATGCTGAGATCGAGAAAAAATACAACGTCGATCCAACCAATCAGCTACCTGAGCCAGGTCTACCAATCATAACGCCTGAACCAGAACAACCTATAACAGATTCTGAAGAGATGAAGAAGATGGTGGCGGAAGATTTGGCATACAAAGCTGGCGCAGTCATGTCTATGACTAAAGAAGAGAACGACAAGATTGTATCTGAAGCAAATCAAAAGCTTTACGCTCTTTCTGGAATAGATGCTGATAAACTTCTAAACACGCCAATTCCCGGAACAAATGGGCAAGGCTTTCCTACTTTAGCAGACTGGACTTATCGAGAATACAAAGTCCAAGCAGATTTCTTAGATGCTGATCGTGTCCAAAAACATGGATACACTACTGAATCAAGAATTGATAGTCCAAAACAAGCAGAAGTTAGCTCTACATGGAACGTACATGACAAAGATAGCGCAGATGGAATACTAACAGCAAAAAAATTCTCCGACTATACTTTTAGCCACGTTGTAAAAGCCGCTGCAGATCATCCAGATATTGATCCAGATCCAAAGGTTGTCAGAGTTAGTTATGATGCAGCCTATGCTTTGCGTGGTTCTGGTTACAAAAATGGTAAAGGAGATAATCTTTTCCGCTACTATTTTATTTACACTAAAAATAAACCAGTAGAAGAAAAACCGAAAGATCCGCAACCAGCGGAAACGGAAAAACCTGCTGAAATTTCGAAACCAGCGGAGACAGTTGAACCAACTGTGCAGCCGAAACCAGCTGAGAACAAGCCGGTTGAAAATAAACCAGCTGAAACACCCGTTCCATCTCCAAAACCAGCAGAAAACCCTCAACCAGAGGTTAAGCCTGCAGAACAACCGCAACCTTCTAAACCAGTGGAACCAGCTAAAAATGCTGGATTGCAAAAGATTCCTTATAGAACCAACCAGCCAAAACGTTGGTTTAATAACGGAACAGGTCGCCCTACTCTAACAACAAACGACCTTGCTGCTCCCCTTCCTGCTGAAAATGTAGAAAAAACATCTTACGGTTGGTGGACAGCTGAACCAGACTTGCTTCATGCAGGATCTCATATAAAAGTAAATACTTTTAATTCGAATTTCAATAATCCGATGTTCGAAAACGGTAAAGAGATAAAATTTAAAGGTAGCGGATTTGGAGATATGGACAGTAGGTTTAAACCTGCTCTTGTTCGAGTAAAAGTTCCAGAGTTGGAAGGAATGAACTACGAAGCTTATACAATTTTCTATGAAGTTCCTAATAAAAATGGAAATCCAACTTACGGAACAAATCGAACTCTCCAAGGTGGTGGCATCTCTTTAACTATCAAATCAAAAGAGAAGAAAGAAGATATTCAGGTTTATACATTAACTAAGGATAGAAAACTGGAAGAACTCTATTATCCAGGATTCCCAAGTGAAGAAACAAATCGCTATGATGAGAAAACTAAAACTCATTCATACAATCTATTTGGTGAAACCTACGATACTTACGTTTTCTTGTTTAAGAACCCTGCTGAAAAACCAGCTGAGCAAGTAAAACCTGAAGTTAAGCCAAGTGAACAACCTAAGCCAGACAAGCAGCCAAGTGTTCCTACTGTTCCAGCTGATCAACCACAACCTGCTAAGCCAGAGAAACCAGCAGAAAAGCCAATCGAGAAACCTGTAGTTCCTGACACACCAAAACCAGTTGCACCAGCTGTTCCAGATCAACCACAACCTGCTAAGCCAGAGAAACCAACTGAACAACCTGTGAATCCAGTTGCTCCAATAACACCGACAACTCCCGTAACGCCTACGCTTAATCCAGTCATCCCAAACAATACTCGTGTTCTTTCGAACAAAGGTGGAAGCGTTCAAGTGCATGGTTCAGAAGCAACACTCAAAAATGTCAGCTATATCAAGGTAGAAGAAACCAAGCCGACTTCACTTGAATCAAAAGACTACAAGGCATTTGACATTCATCTGTATGACGCGAATGGTAAAGCTATCCAGCCAAATGGCATGGTTCTAGTAAGTCTTTCTGCTGATAAGCCAGTTGAAAATGTTTACTATGTTGCTCCAGATGGTACTTTACAGGCATTGAAGTTCAAACAAGATACAGATAAGGTTACTTTTGAAACCAATCACTTTAGTATCTATGCTATGACTTTCAAAGTTGCCGCAAGCCGCAATAACGGAGGTAGTACAACTCCTGTTCCAGTTGTAAATAGTAGTAATACTGAACAAAAAGGAAATGACGCAAGTAGTACAAAAACTCAAGCTGAGTCGTTAGCAACTAAGACTGAAACTATTTCGAAACAAGTAGCTAAGACTTTGCCAAATACTGGAGAAAATCACTCAATTCTCGCCACCCTATTTGGAATGTTAACTCTAACTGCTGGATTATTTAGCTTTCGTAAGGAGTCAGAATAACTCCAATTCATAGTTTATCTATCAAATATTTTAGACTGTGAAAAAATCAATTTGAGGAGATGATTTAGAAAATCTTTTCATGATAAAACGCATAATATCAAATTATCTACATCTGATATTATGCGTTTTTTATAATTCTAATACTCTTCGAAAATCTCTTCAAACCACGTCAGCTTCGCCTTGCCGTATGTATATGTTAC